>NZ_CALGYW010000102.1 GCF_937934665.1 uncultured Anaerococcus sp. | reverse complement strand
AAGAAAAAGTGCCAGGTAAACTGACACTTAATTTTATTTATCATTTTTATTTCTTATATATTTATCGATATTTTCTGCAGCTTTCTTGCCAGCTCCCATGGCGAGGATGACTGTAGCAGCGCCACTTACAGCGTCTCCTCCTGCAAAGACTCCGTCTTTTGTAGTCATAGTTGTGTCATCAATTATAATTCCTCCCCAAGATTCGGTCTTGATATCTGGGTTGGTATGTTTTATTAGTGGGTTTGGAGACTGGCCGATTGAAACTATTACTGATTCAAAGTCTACGGTTTCATATTCTCCAGTGGCAACTGGTCTCCTCCTGCCTGAGGCGTCAGGTTCTCCAAGTTCCATCTTTTCTACCTTGACTTTTTTAACCCATCCATTTTCACCAATTATTTCTACTGGGTTGTGGAGGTTCATAAAGTTAATGCCTTCTTCTCTGGCGTGGTGGCTTTCTTCAGCCCTTGCTGGCATTTCTTCAAAACTTCTACGATAGATAACTGTTACATCAGCCCCAAGTCTTTTAGCGGATCTTGCTGCATCCATAGCAACATTACCACCGCCTACTACGCAGACTTTTTTGCCAACATGGACTGGTGTATCGTAGTCTGGAAATTTGTAGGCTTTCATGAGGTTCATCCTAGTTAAAAATTCATTGGCAGAATATACTCCATTTAAGTTTTCTCCAGGTATGCCTAAAAACTTTGGAAGGCCTGCGCCGCTTGCTATATAAATTGCATCAAAGCCTTCTTCATAGAGGTCTTCTATAGAAAGGGTCCTTCCAATTATGGTGTTGGTTTTAAGTTTTACCCCAAGACCAATTACGTTTTTAAGTTCGGTATTTACAAGTTTTTTTGGAAGCCTAAATTCAGGAATACCATACATAAGGACCCCGCCTGCTGTGTGGAAGGCATCAAAGAGGGTTACCTTATAGCCAAGTTTGGCAAGATCTGCCGCAGCTGTTAGACCTGATGGGCCAGCGCCAACAACAGCTACCTTTTCCTTGTTGGCATAAACTTCTACTGGTTTTTTGTATTTCTTGTTGTTGTGATAGTCTGCTACAAATCTTTCAAGCCTACCAATACCAACAGGCTCGCCCTTTATTCCTCTAGTGCACCTACCCTCGCATTGGTTCTCTTGGGGGCAGACCCTACCACAGATTGCTGGAAGGTTATTGGTTTCTGCGATTTTTTCATAGGCCTTATCAAGGTCGCCATCTACTATAAATTGGATAAATTCAGGGATTTTAACAGAAACAGGGCAGCCTTTTACACAAGGTTGGTTTTTGCAGTGGATGCACCTGGTTGCTTCTTCAAGCGCCATTTCTGCTGTATAGCCTGTTGCAACTTCCTCAAAGTTTTTATTTCTTACCTCAGGGTCTTGCTCAGGCATCTTTACTTTTTCATTTGACATATTATATTTTGCCATTTCTAACCTCCCCAGTTAGGTTGCAAATGTGTTCTCTTTCTTCAGTGGAGTAGTTACGAGACCTATTCATGGCCTCATCAAAGTCAACTAAAAATCCATCAAAATCTGGCCCGTCAACACAGGCAAATTTCATCTCGCCACCGACAGTTAGCCTACAACAACCACACATGCCAGTTCCATCTACCATGATGGAGTTCATGGAAACAGTTGTTGGGATATTTTCTTTTTTTGTAATATTAACTACGTTTTTCATCATGATGGCAGGGCCTATTGTAAGGATGTGGTCGTAGGTTTTTCCTTCCTCTAAGAGCTCTTCCAATACTTGGGTTACAAAACCCTGTCTGCCATATGAGCCGTCATCAGTTGTTATGTATAAATTATCTGAACACTCTTTAAGCTCATCTTCAAGGATTATTATATCCTTGTTTTTAAAACCCATGATAACATCAACATTGGCGCCTATTTCATGGAGGTATTTGGTTTGCGGAAAAGCAATCGCAGTTCCTAGACCGCCACCTATTACACAGACATTTTTCCCCTTTAGATCATCTAATTCTGTAGGTTTGCCAAGGGGACCTACAAAGTCTAAAAATCCATCTCCTGCCTTAAGATTATTCATTCTCATGGTTGTACCACCCACTACTTGGACGATGATTGTTATATTTTCTCCATCAGTTCCTGATATGGTAAAAGGCACTCTTTCGCCTTTTTCATCAAGTCTTAGGATAATAAATTGGCCAGGGAGAGCTTTTTTTGCTATCTCTTTAGCCTCTACAACAAATTTTATGGTTGTATCATTTAAATTTGTTTTTTCAATTATTCTTGCCATAATTCCTCCTTTAGATAAATTTTCCTTTCTTTAATTATAACATATTTTTCTTTAATAAGTAATACTTAAGACTTTGGAGGGTGACATATTTATAAAATATAGTATTATAGACCTATTAATAGAAGAAAAGAAGGGAGTAATATGGAAAAAAATAAAAGAAAATATACTAATAAATACCTTCTAAAAAGGTTCATACCTTATTATGGACCCTACAAGAAGGTTTTAACCATAGATCTATTTGCGGCAGCCTTTACAACAGTATCTGAGCTAATCTTGCCGCTTTTACTATCCTACCTAACAGATTGGGCACAAATAGGCATTTTAGATGCACCAAGGATAGTAAAGGTTGCTATAATCTATGCTATAACCAAGGCTATTTCAGTTATAGCAAGATATTTCATGCAGTCTATGGGTCATATCATGGGCGCCTCCATCGAAAGAGATATGAGAAAGGATGTATTTAACCATCTAATGGAGATGGATACAGAATTTTTCAACGAGGCTAAAATTGGTCAGCTAATGACAAGACTTACCTCAGACTTATTTGAAATTACAGAATTTTCCCACCACGTTCCTGAAGAATTTCTAGTAGGAGCCATTAAACTAATAATTTCCTTTGTGGTACTTTTAAGTATAAATTGGAAGCTATCCCTAGTTATCTACATCCTAATCCCACTTATGTATGTGGTTTCTAAAAAATCTAGGGCTAAATTTAGAAGGGCTACAAAAAATTCTAAGAAACAAATCGGAGAAATAAACGCAGGTGTGGAAGATACCCTCCTTGGTATAAGCGTTGTAAAGTCTTTTGCCAATGAAGATATAGAAAAATCTAAATTTGCCAAGGAAAACGACAAGTTTGCAGATATAAAGGCTGACCAGTACTACAATATGGCCAAGTATTTTTGTGTCAAGGATACCTTCTCAGGTCTAATGTATTTGGTATTAATAAGTCTTGGAGGATTTTTCGTAATTAATAAAGAGATAACCCCAGGTGATTTAATTGCCTTTACCATGTATCTAAACATGCTGGTTGCAACCATAGAAAGACTTATAAACTTCACTGATACCTTTGAAAGAGGTACAACTGGTATAGAGAGATTTATAGAAATTATGAGTCTTGATAGGGATATATTTGACGCTGAAAACCCTGAAACTCTATATGATGTAAAGGGTAAAATTGAGTTTGATAATGTGTCATTTAAGTATCCAAATACACCTATAGATGAATCTTATGTCCTAAAAGACATGTCCTTTAAGATAGATGTTGGGGAGAATATAGCCCTAGTTGGTCCGTCAGGAGCGGGAAAGACTACAATTTCTAAACTAATCCCAAGATTTTATGATGTAGATAAGGGAGAGGTTAGGGTTGATAATACCAATGTCAAAGACCTTTCTATTGAGTCTCTTAGAAATAATATCGGGATAGTACAGCAAGATGTTTATCTTTTCTCAGGTACAGTTAGGGAAAATATTGCCTACGGTAAGGAAGATGCAAGCCTTGAAGAAATAAAGGAAGCTGCAAGACTTGCTGGGGCAGATGAGTTTATAAAAGATTTGCCAGATGGACTTGATACCTATATAGGAGAGCGTGGAGTAAAATTATCCGGAGGACAAAAACAGAGAATATCAATAGCTAGAGTTTTCCTTAAAAACCCACCAATTCTTATCCTTGATGAGGCAACAAGTGCCCTTGATAATAAGAGTGAGGCCATAGTACAAAGATCTCTTGAAAAACTTTCTAAGGGAAGAACAACCCTTACTATTGCCCACAGACTTTCAACAATCATAAATGCAGATGAAATCATAGTCCTAACCTATGATGGCATAGTTGAAAGGGGTAACCATAAGGACCTCCTTAATAAAAAAGGAGTTTACTACAATCTTTATAATTCAAATAATACTGATTTATTTGGATAAAGAAGGCAGACCAGAGATGGTCTGTTTTCTATTGGTAAAAAATTGTAAAGATGTATAATGTTAGGGATAGAAAGGACTGCTTATGAGAAAATTTTTTGGCAAGTTCCTCCACGGACTTGCAACCCTTATTGGAACTATATTTACAGTTCTAATCAACTTTATGAATATACTAGTAATGACCTTCGAAGGAATAAGATCTCTTTTAGCCCTTGTCTTTATGGTGGGCTGTTCGACCTTTATCTTCCTTCCGACTCTTTTATTATTTTTGCCATCTAAGGTATGGTATGCGATTTTTATAATCCTTATAATACCTATCCTTGGGCCAAGTTTTATATCCCTACTAAGGTATGGAAACTACGTCCTTACAGAGTGGATGTATGATAGGGCAAACTATTTAATAACAGGTGAAAAGGTTGGTTTTGAAAATCTTTCAGATTATTCTGAAAAATACAAGATAGATCAAGAAAAAGAAAGACAAAGACAGGCAGAAGAAGAAGCTCGCCGTCGTCAAGAAAATATGTATACATATTTTGAAGACCTTTTTGGAAACTTCACCTACTATGATGCAAGAGACTTTAGGGAGGGAGACTTTTCTGGCTTTGGCGGAAATAACCAGGGTTATGGCGGCAATTTTTCAGGAGTAAACGACTTAGGGTTTAAGGAAAGGTATGAAAAGGCAACATCTAAGCTTGGCGTACCAGTAAATACAGATATATACGAGGTTAAACTTGCCTACAGGAAGCTTGCTAAAAAATACCACCCAGACTTAAATAAGGAAGCTAACGCCAAGGAAAAATTCCAAGAAGTAAATGATGCCTACGAGTTTTTGTCTGAAGATAATATCAAAAAATACAAAAATAAATATTTATAGGATAAGCCATGTACGATAAGATAAAAAATGAAAGATCAGCTGTTTTATTATCTGAGGTTGCTTCAAATGCAGGAGCTATAATGCTTGAAAATGGAGCGGAGATCTACAGGGTTGAAGATACAGTTGAAAGAATTATAAGAAGTAAAAATAATGCCAAGGATGTTGACGTCTACTCAACCTTCAATGTTATAATCCTTTCTTTTACCTTTGAAAATGAGGTTCACACCAATGTCAGAAGGGTAAAAAACAGGTCTAACAAGCTGTTTTATGTAGATAAGGTAAACCAGTTTTCCAGAGACTTTTGTGCTGGCAAATTTAGCCTAGAAGAGGCTTTTGTAGAGCTTAAAAAAATTAAGGCTAGTAAGGGTAAGCCACTTTTTAAAAAAATCTTAGGCGGCGGCATAGCCGCCGGAGCCTTCTCTCTTTTATTAAGTGGGGGAGTAACTGAGATGTTTATATCATTTTTTGTTGGTGTCCTTTCCTACTATGCCTCAAACCTTATGGAGAAAAATGGGATGGGCTATTTTGTTGTAAATTACCTTTATGGAGTGATAGTATCGCTTTTAACTATGATTGCAGCGCATTTTATTCCAGACATTAAGCAGGGCGTTATCATAGTTTCTTCAATGATGGCCCTCCTTCCAGGTATTATGATCACAAATGCCATGAGAGATTTGATGAGTGGAGACGCGACATCAGGGCTTACAGGAGCTGTTATTGCGATTTTAATTTCGACAGCCCTAGCTATGGGAGTTGGTACTCCTATTACAATGATGAAGATTTGGGGTTAAGATGTTTTATTTAAGAGAATTTATCATATCAACTATAGCGGCAATTGGTTTTGGTCTAATCTTTGACCTACCCAAAAAAGCCATCTATATTTCAAGCTTGGCGGCAGGTTTTGGCTGGGTAATTTATAAGGCGATAATACAATATACTGGATCTGTCTATATAGGTTCTATAATCTCAGCCCTTATAATGGCGGCAACAGCAGAAATCCTAGCTAGAATCTACCACTATCCAGCAAGTGTTTTTATATTGCCCGGCATAATAAACCTATGCCCAGGGGAGGCAATTTATAAGACAATGACCTACTTTATAGCAAATGATAATTATAATGCCCTAGCCAATTTCTACAAGGCCCTTGGTATAGCTGCAGCTATAGCATTTGGAGTATTATTATCATCATCCTTTTCATCATCCCTTAAGACCTTTAAGGGAAGAAATCAAAGAAGGACAGATTTTACAAAAGTATTTTTTAGGAGAAAAAAATGAAAGATATATATTTAGCAGGAGGTTGTTTCTGGGGAGTAGATGCCTATTTGGGGGGGCTTGATGGGGTTGTTTCTACAGAGGCTGGCTACGCTAATGGCAAAACAGAGACTACAACTTATGAAGATCTTTATAAAACTGACTTTGCAGAAACAGTCAAAGTAAGTTTTGATGAAGAAAAAATTTCCCTAAGAGAGATCCTAGAGCATTTTTATTATATAATAAATCCCTTTTCCCTAAACAAGCAGGGAAATGACGTGGGACGCCAATATAGGACAGGGATCTTTTCTGATGATAAAAGCGACCTTGGTTTTGTGAGAGATTTTTTAGAAGAAAAACAAAAATTAACCGATAAAAAAATCTTGGTAGAAGTCGAGCCTTTAAAAACTTATGTAAAAGCCGAAGACTACCACCAAGACTACTTGAAGAAAAATCCTAATGGCTATTGCCATATAGACTTAGGAGATGTATTGGAGATATAATGAAAAAATTTAGAATAATGATTGCTCTAGCAGCTTCTCTCTTAATTGGAGCCCCAAGCATGTCTCATGCAGCTGATGTTGTGAAATACGATCCAACTAGCCTTGATGAAGTCCTAATCAAAAACGGCATCAAGGTTGATAGCAAAAAGGTAAAGGCAAGACGTGATAGGTTGATCAAGGAAAATCCCGACTTAAAACCTGACCTAGAGGTTGTAGAAGAAGTCAAGGAAAATAAACCCATAGTTTATCCAAAAACAGCTGTATACTCAAACGTAGTAGACATGAGTGAGCATCAAAATCCAAAAGCTATAAACTACGATGCCTTTGCGAAAGATATAGACGGAGCTATCCTAAGATCATCAATTACAACCTTTGATGAAAATAAGGATACAGGAGAGAAAACTTATTACCTAAGGTATGACTTTACAGTTGATACCCACTACAAAAACCTAAACGACAGGAAGGTACCTATTGGTTTTTACCATTATTCAAGGGCTACAAATGTCGATGAAGCTAGAAAAGAAGCAAATTACGTCCTTAATTATATAAGGGATAAAAATGTTTCTCTGCCTATATTTATAGACATAGAAGATAATATGAGACAGGCTAAGGTAAGTAGGGAAGAGCTTTCAAATGTAGCTAATACCTTTATGAATATCATGGAGCAAAACGGTTATCTAGCAGGCCTTTATTCTTATCCATACTATGCTAAAAACCACCTTTCTAGAGAGGTTAGAAATAGGGGCAATTTCTGGATAGCAGACTATGATGGGATTGGCTTTACTGGTTATACCGATACAGAATTTGATATTTGGCAATATACCCACAAGGGAAGGGTTAATGGTTATACTGGAAATATCGATAAAAACGCCTTCTATAGAGATTATCCATTGCTGATAAAGGGTAAAAGTTACAAGAACTACGACGACCTACTTGACGATATAATAGCGGGCCATTGGTCTTTCGGTAAGGAAAGAGAAAAGCGTCTAAAATACGCTGGCTATAACTATACCAAAGTCCAAAAAGATGTAGATCAGAAACTAAAATTGAAGAAATAAAAAATTAAGATATATTGATATAAGGAGAGTGAATTATGGCAATTAAATATGATATAGTAGAAAATCTAGGAGTTCTTTCAACCAATGCTAAGGGTTGGACTAAGGAGTTAAACCTTGTAAGCTGGAATGAAAGAGATCCAAAATATGACATTAGAGATTGGAACGAAGATCACACTAGGATGAGTAAGGGGATTACCCTTACAGAAGAAGAGGCAGAAGTCCTTAAAAATATCCTAGCTGACGAATTTGAAGACTAAACAGACTCTCCCTTAATGGGGGAGTTTTTTGTAAGGAGATTTTATGGCTTATTTTTACGCTTTTATATCAGCAATCTTTGCAGCCCTTACATCAATACTTGCAAAAATTGGTATAAGTGATATTAACTCAAACCTTGCAACAGCAATAAGAACTACAGTTGTCCTTATTTTTTCCTGGATAATGGTCTTTGTAGTAAAGGGGCAAAGTGATCTTGGAAATATCAGCAAAAAAACTTTGATTTTCTTAATTCTTTCAGGCCTTGCTACAGGCATATCTTGGCTTGCCTACTACAAGGCCATCCAAATGGCAGATGTGTCAAAGGTTGTGCCAATAGATAAGCTAAGTGTAGTTTTCACAATGATTTTTGCCTTTATATTTTTAGAAGAAGTTGCAAGTAAGAAAGCAATAATAGGGACAATTTTAATAGGCCTTGGCACTTTGATAATGGTCCTATAATAAAGGGGGAAAAATGAAAATAAATTTAATAAATAAATAAAGCTAACTTTAGATAGTGATTGAGCCTACATAGAAATATTTTCTTATGATAAGAAGGATATTTTCTTTCCAAAGTTTGAAACAGAAATTAAGGGCAAAAAGAAAACCAGGGGAGGTAGTCACCCTTGTTTGCCATCTTTTGGACCAAGCGAGATAAATGACTTAAAAGATCACGGCTATGCTAGAAATAGGGATTGGGATCTTGTGGAAAAAAGTGATAAAAAAGTCTTTTTAAGCCTTGCCGGCGAGTGTGGTTATGAGGGCATGGATTCTTTTATAAGCTATGAAGTTTTGGATGATGGGCTAGCGGCAGAAATTAAGATGGTAAATAAGTCTCTTAAGGTCCTTCCTGTTGCACCTGGTTTTCACCCATATTTTAAAGTTGGCGAAGACTTTAAGGTAGAAGGTCTTGATTTTGGAGATTTTAACCTAGAGGATACTTATTTTCTAGAATCAAGCGAAATCTCTTTTAAGGGGGAATCCTTCCCTATAAGAATTACCAGCGAAAATTTTCATAAGTTTGCTATTTGGACTGACTTTATTGATTCTTATAGGTGCGTAGAACCTTGCTATAATGGCAAGTCCTTCTTAGAGGGCGGTAAGCCTTACATCCTAAAATCTGGTGAGACTTTCCTTGCAAAGATGAAAATAGAAATAAAAGCTTAAGTAAACCAGGCCTAGGGTCTGGTTTTTTAATACTCTTTACTAATTCTTGATAAAAATCTATTATAATAAATATGAGGTGAGAAGATGGACATTTGTATAATAGAAGATAACCTGGCCCTAGTTGAATCTTTAAAGGACCTTTTAGAAAATGAAGGATACGGAGTTGATTATTTCTTAGACCTAGGTGAAATTGATGACTATCTTATTTTAAATAAGTACTCTCTAATAATTTTAGATCTAATGTTAGGTGAGTTTGACGGCCTTGATTTTCTAAAAACTATAAGAAATGAGATAAAAAGACCGATAATAATCCTTACTGCCAAGGATAATAAGGAAGATGAGCTTAGGGACTAGAGCTTGGGGCAGATGACTATATCAAAAAGCCCTTTGATCCTGATATCTTACTTGCTAGGATAAAATCAAAACTTAGGCTAAATGAAAATGTGGAAGAATCTTATAAAGAGACTAGTTTTGATTTAAAGACAGGTCTTATAAAAAAGGATGGTTTACAAATAAGTCTTACCAGTCAGGAAAAAAAGATTCTAAATATTTTATATATAAATAAGGGTAGGGTCTTATCTAAGGAGAGCCTTCTTTCTATGGTATCTAATAATTTTGACAGCTCATCAGAAAGAACTATAGTGACCCATATTTATAATATAAGAAAGAAAATCTTAGAAATAGGGGCAGACGATCCGATAGAGAATGTTTGGAAGGAGGGCTACAAATGGAAAAACGAGTAAAAAACTTGGCCCTAGGCCTTTTGATGGATAATTTTATAAGAGCCTTGGTTTATGGAATACTTACAATTTTTGCCCTTAAATTAGGTCAAGAATACCTATATCCCCTTAGGCTCAAAAAAGACTTTGCCATGGGAGTTTTTATGATTTATTCCCTATATTTTCTAAGAAGATTTTACCTAGGAATTGATAAAAATATTCTAAATGATTTAAGAGTCCTAGAAGAAGC
Organism: uncultured Anaerococcus sp.; assembly: GCF_937934665.1. Taxonomy (GTDB): domain Bacteria; phylum Bacillota; class Clostridia; order Tissierellales; family Peptoniphilaceae; genus Anaerococcus. The sequence goes on along the minus strand of NZ_CALGYW010000102.1, from coordinate 32,663 downwards.
TATCAAAAAAGACGACTACGAAAAAGATTTAGAATTGGCAGAATTTAACCTAATAGCTAAGACTCTTAAAGATAAGAATGAAAAGATAAAAGAGAAAGATAACTTTATAAAAACAAGCCTTACCGCAATTTCTCACGATATGAAAACTCCCCTAACTGTGATAAATACAAACCTATCCCTCCTAAAGCCGGTAGATCTTAAAAACCAAGCGAGGCTTGAAAAAATAAAGGGAGAAAGTGAGAAAATCGCTTCCTATATAGACGATTTGATGGAGGTAAGCGGGGGCTTTATTGATGAGATTAACCTTAAGAAAATATCCCTAGTAGATTTTGTTTCTAATTTAAAAGCCAACCTAAGTCTTTTTGAGGATATGAGAGAAGAGAAAATTGGACTTATAAATGAAATTAATCTCAAGGATAATTTTTATATAAAGATTGATAAAAAAAGATTTGATAAGGCCCTTAGCCAACTTTTGACCAATGCCTTTGAGCATAGAAAAACATCTGTCTGGATAGAATTAAATGAGAAAGGTAAACAAATAATGATTACCGTTGCTGATGATGGGGCAGGTTTTGATGAGAAAAGTTTATCTGATGTTAACAAACTCTTTTACACAGATAATTTTGGAAGAACATCCGGCAAGGGCACTGGCATGGGGCTTTTTATAGCCGACTCTTATATTGCTGCCATGGGAGGAGACCTTGTTTTAGAAAATGAAAAAGGGGGACGAGCCAGAATTTGCCTAGATATTGAGGAGGAAAATTATGGAGAATAAATTATTTTTAATAGTTTTAATAAATTTTGCTATAATTGACCTATATGAATTAATAAGAAAAAAGATAAACTTTTTTAGCCTCCTAAGACCCCTAAGTCTTGCTATTTGCTATAAATTTATCCTCGATGGGATAGACGAAAGGCTTAATTTCATAGCCCTGGCTTACTTTATATTTTTTTCTTATATGTGGACACGAGATATGAGAAAGGAAGGAAATGATGAAAAAGAAATTTGAGTTTTACGATTTTCTAGCACTTTTACTTGGAGCTTTTTGCTTTATGGCCTATTATTTTTTAATGACTGAACACTTATTTATTGATCCCTTTAATGGTTTTGCTCTAATACCAACTATCTACTTTGCTTTTGCAATTTTTACAGTTCCTCTTTCCTATGGAATAGTTTATGAAAAAATTGGTAAGTCATTTTTTGTAACCTTGGTAATTTTGCTTACCGTTGCCTATGTCTTTGGACCAGTAATTTTGATTTATAAAAGAATAAAAGTTAAGGAAAAATAAATATGTCTTTGCCGCCTGATGGCGGTTTTTTACTTACTTTTAATTCTTGAATACAAGTCTTAGACAAGTATATTGAGAGAATGAAGAAGATTTATTTTGACTATGCGGCAACAAGCATAAAAAGAAAGAAAATTTTAGAAGATATAATAAAAGAGTCTTACTTATTTGATGGAAATCCTGATTCTAGCCACTCTTTTGGAAGAGATGCCAAAAAGATTTTAGAAGAAGCAAGAGAAAACATAGCAAAAAGCATCGGAGCAGACCCTTCCCAGGTGATTTTTACATCGGGAGCTAGTGAATCCAATAATACAGTTTTATCAGCCTTTAGAGATGAAAAAATTATAACAACTAATATCGAGCACGACTCGATTGAAAATACCTACAATAAAGAAAATACAATTTTAGTTGAAGCAACTGATAAAGGTGTAAGTCTTGACCAAATAAAGGAAATAATCACAGATGAGGTAAAACTCGTTTCAATAATGATAGTTAATAACGAAATGGGACTTGTAATGCCAATTAAGGAAATTGGTGAATTTTTAAAGGATAAGGACATTTACTTCCATGTTGACTGTGTTCAAGCCTATGGTCACCTTGATATAGATGTTGATGAGATGAATATTGACTTTTTATCCCTATCAGGTCATAAGATTGGAGGGATAAATGGTTTTGGTATTCTTTACGCAAGGGAAAACCTCCCATCCTTTATAAAGGGTGGTGAGCAGGAAAAATATCGCAGGGCAGGCACTTCCTTTGTAATGGGAGCCTATGCCATGGCCAAATCTTTCCCTTATATGATTTCTGAAAGGGAAAAGATAAGAGATTTAAAAGCTTACTTACTAGAAAAACTTAATGAGTCTTGCTTGTCTTACGAGATAAATGGAGATCCTGAAAAGACAGTAGACCATATAGTAAATATTTATTTTAAAGATTTTAAGTCAGACTTTTTACTAACTTATTTAGATATGCACGGTATAGCCGTTTCTGCAGGATCAGCCTGTAGGGCAGGGGCTGTGATTCCTTCTAAGGTTGTGGAAAGAATCTATGGCGAAGAGAGAGCCAGCCATTCCTTAAGGATAAGTTTAGGCTTTACTAATACGAAAGAAGATATAGATAGATTTATAGAAGTTTTAGGAGACTTATATGACAGGTAAAAAAGACATAAAGGTAATAGTGGGTATCTCAGGCGGGGTTGATTCTTCTGTTGCAGCCCTTCTTTTAAAGGAAGAAGGTTATGATGTGACAGGAATTTTCATGAAAAACTGGGATGATACCGATGAAAACGGCTTTTGCACTGCTGAAGAAGACTTTGAAGATGCAGTAGCTGTTTGTAACCAAATAGGAATCCCATATTACTCTATAAATTTTGAAAAAGAATACTACGACAGGGTTTTCTCTTACTTTTTAGATGAATACAAAAAGGGGAGAACTCCAAACCCTGATATCATGTGCAATAAGGAAATAAAGTTTAAGGCTTTTTTAGACTTTGCGAAAAATCTTGGAGCAGACTATCTTGCAACAGGACATTATGCGAGAGTAGATAGAAGAGACGGGGAAACAAAAATGCTAAGGGGTCTTGATTCTAACAAGGATCAGACATATTTTCTAAGCCAGCTATCCCAAGAGCAGATAAAAGACGTACTATTCCCAGTAGGAGAGCTTCAAAAGTCAGAAGTAAGGGAGATTGCCAAAAAGGCAGGTCTTGCAACTGCTGATAAGAAGGACTCGACAGGGATTTGTTTTATAGGAGAAAGAGACTTTAACGAATTTTTATCCCAATACTTACCAGCCCAACCGGGAAATATAGTAGATACTGAGGGTAATATTATGGGAAAACATGATGGCCTTATGTATCATACAATCGGCCAAAGACGTGGTCTTGGTATAGGTGGCGAGGGAGAAGCTTGGTTTGTCTATGGTAAGGATTTAGAGAAAAACGAATTACTTGTTTGCCAAGGCAAGAAAAATCCACTTCTTTTTTCAAACAAGCTTTACGCATCAGAATTTTCTACAATTTCTGATAAGGAAAGTCCAAAGGAATTTGACTGCACGGCCAAATTTAGGTACAGACAAGCAGATATAAAGGCCCATGTAAAGGTTCTTGGAGACGGTAAAGTAGAAGTAAGATATGATGAAACCAAGGCTGTTACCCCAGGGCAAGCCGCAGTTTTTTATGACGGAGAGGTTTGCCTGGGTTCTGCTATAATCGATGAAGTATATATGGATGATAAAAAATTAAGAGTATAAAATCAAAATTAAAATGATTTTAAATTAAAAAAAACCTTGAAGGCCATTAACTAATGGATTCTTCAAGGTTTTTTCTTATATATTAATCTCTAAAACAATTGGGGTATGGTCTTGTCTTTCACCAGAGTCAATCATATCTGACTTTGTGATTAAGTCCTTTATCCTATCAGAGACTAAGAAGTAGTCAATCCTCCAGCCAGAGTTGTTGATTTTACTGGTCTTTACCCTTTGTGCCCACCAAGTGTATTTTCCTTCGACATCACCGTGGATGTACCTAAAGGTATCTGTAAAGCCTTTAGCTAAAAGATTTGTAAAGCCTTCCCTTTCTTCATCTGTAAAACCAGGTGACATGCGGTTATTTTCTGGATGGGCAAGGTCGATTTCTGTGTGAGCCACGTTATAATCTCCCGCAGCTATTACTGGCTTATCTTGATCTAAATTTTCTAGATAATCAGCATAAAGCCTATCCCAAACCTGCCTATCATCTAGTCTACTTAGGCCGTTACCTGCATTTGGGGTATAAACTTGGCTAAAGTAGAAATTATCAAACTCTAAAGTGATAATCCTACCCTCAAAGTCCATGGTGCAAGGCGCTCCTATTTGAGGAAAAGTCGCCTCGGCTTCAAGGCCCTTTTTGTAAAGGGTCATAGTTCCTGCATAGGATTTTCTAGCAGGGTCTTCGCTTTGCCTATAAACGTAGTCATATTCTGGAAAATACTCGGCAAGGATTTTTACGTGTTTTTTGCTAAGACCAGCGTAAGGAAGCTTAGTTTCTTGGATAGCAATGATATCAGCATCCTCATTTACTATAGTGTCTAAAACCAAACGACTCATCACAGCCCTATTTGAATCGCTTGTGAGGGCTGCATTTAATGAGTCTATATTCCAGGAAATAAATTTCATATCAATTCTCCTTTAAATTTCAATATTTTTAAAAAATTCTCTTATATTAGTATACAACTTATAAAAAACTTTCAAAATTTCTACAAATTTAACACCACTTTGGGTAATATATAATTACAAAGACACTAATATATATTTTTTTAAGGAGGGTGTCATGAAAAAGACAAAACTTATACTTGCGCTAGCAATCTCTGCTATGGTTATTAATAGCGCATATGCTAGCGAAGAAATTGAAAACAAAAATGATGAACAAATGATGGAAGAAACTCAAATGGCAGTGGAGAAAATTTCTGGAACTTATCTTATTAAGAAAGTAGAAGGAGAAGGGGTTTTAGTTGCTAAAAAATCAAATTCTGCAGACCTTTACAGTGTGCCTAAGAAAGAATTTAAGAATATTGATCTTAAGGAAGGTATGGAGGTAGAAATTGTTACAGATGATGTGATATTAGAAACATATCCTGCTCAATTTGCAAAAATCTATGAAATAAAAGAGATTAAAAAGTCAGAAAATAATGAAGATAAAACAGAAAAAGAAGAAAAAGTCGTAAGAGACTTTGTAGTAAAAGAAATCTACGAAGAAGGTGTAGACCTTTATGAAGTAGGCAATGAATCAAATCTTTATAATATTCCAAAATCTGAATTTAAGGATATGAAACTTGAGAAAGGAAAGGTCTTTACAATCACATCTAATAACATTTCCCTAAAATCATACCCTGCTCAATTTGGAAAGATTTTCTCAATAGTAGAAAAAGAAATGCCAGCGAAAACTATGACTAAAGAATATGTTGTAGAAGAAGTTAGCGATAAATTTGTAACTGTTTATGAAAAAGGCATTAAGGAAAGCAAGTATACTATAGCTAAAAAAGACTTTGGCAAGGCTAACCCTAAAGTAGGCGAAACTTATAAAATTGAAACATCAGAAGAAATCTTAACCTCAGAGCCAGCTCAATTTGGAAAAATCTTTAAAATCGAAGAAGTAAAGGCAAATAAAGCTAAGGCTCAAATGCCAAAGGCTAAAGAAAACAAGGAAAAAAATAGAAAATCATCTACTAACCCAAAAACAGGCCTAGTAGGTACAGGTCTCGCCCTAGTTACTTTAATTGGTGCAGGCAGCTTATACAAAAAAATTAAATAAAATCTAAGATCAAACGGCACCTTGGGGCTGTCGTTTTTCTCTCTTTAATTCCTTTTATCTTAAAATTATGTTAAAATTATTAGTAGGATAAAGGAGGAGACCATGACTAATTCATATTTCAAAACCGACCTAGCCCATATTTTTGATGTTTATGAAAGATATAGCTTTGTAAAAGAAGAAATAGGCTATTTTTTCCAATTTTTTGCCGCAGTTTATGACCTGAGCTTAAAGGAACTTGAATTTATTATCGATAGCGTACATTTTCGCAGGAGTGAAATTTTTAAAAACCTTGATTCTTCAGGATTTTTTAAGGGCAAAGAAGTTAGGGAAGAATTTTTCTCCCTTGTTGACCAGGGTTATCTAACAATAGAAACTAAAAATGAAAATGATGACAATTATTATTATTCCTATTCACATACAAAAAAGGCAATAAGTCTCGTAAAAGACCTAGACCAAAGACTTTCGAGCCTCCTTGATGATTATGATCGTGGCAAGGACTTGGTTGATTTCGCTTACACAGACGTGATAGAAAAGTTAAATTACCTCTTCGATGATTTGAGGATTATGGGAGCTGATAAGTATATTCTGGATATAGAGGATAATGATGACCTAAATCCTGAATACACCAGACGATATAAGCTTGTTAGGGATGTAAAAAAAGTCCTGAATGAAAAATATCCTTATGCTTCTATAATAAGTTTCGATGAATACAAGGATATTTCCTTTGATGATCTAGATGAAGATGATGAAAACTTTGACGAAGACTTTGATGATGCAGTTGAAAACTTCCTAAAAGACGGTAGACACTTTGTTGAAATTGAATATACTATAAACTCCAGGAGGGTAAAGACAAGTGTGCTTGTAAATGTGGATGATTTTTCGGATGTGATTGAACTTGGAGATACAGATAATGATGACATGGAAGATGGGGAGGCCTTTACCCATTTTATTGGTCTTTTAGATGATTTTAATAAGGACCATAAAAAGATAAAGGATAATCTTAGAAATCTTTATTCTTTCTTAGCTCCTGCCTATGATTTAACAATAGGGGAATTTGAATTTTGCCTTTACTATTCAACGATTTATACTTGTGATGATGAAATTTATGATATAGATGGTTATTTTATTAATGATTCTAGAGAAATTGTGGCCAATTTAATCCAAAAAGGCTACATCTATAAGGATGAGGATGGATTTTTTCTTACAGAAAAATCTGATGCTGTCTTTAAAAATATAGGAGCGCTTTTTGCTTCAACTATGGAGAAAACCAAGGTTTCTTATGATGATATCCTTTCTTGTTCTATTGATTTTAACTTAGGCGCGATTAGGCTTAAGGATTTTACCTATGATTTTACTAACAAATTTTGTTTTGAAGACTTTAGGGTTGAAGATAAGATAAGTGATGAAATTGATGAATATAGCTTATCTGTGCCTTTTAATAAGGCGGTTCTTCCAATAGTTAGTAAACATTTTTCTAATCCAAAAATCCTCGCTGTAAAAGATGAAGGGTCTTATATCAGTATTATTTTTACAACTGATGAGAAACCAGGCAGGGAAATTCTAGGTAGAATTTTTAAAAACACTTTGGGGGACTTGTAATATTATGAAAAAGATATTTAAGATTTTTTGTACCTTTGCTTTGGTAAATCTCTTCCTAGTTGGATATTCCTTTGCAAACGATGATGAAAAAGTCCTAAAAGACGAACTTTATCAAGCTGTGAAAGATACTGTTGACGGAAAATTATTTTACCAGGTCAATATAAAAACAGTTTACGGACCTAGTGATATAGATATTTACATGGCAAATACAGATGATGATAAGTTGCCATCAGCATCTACCATCAAGCCCCTAATAGGCCTTACTATTTTAGATAGGGTAGAAAAGGGAGAGATGGCTTATACAGAAGATATAAGAAAGAATTTGGACCTAAGCCTTCGTTTGTCAGACAATGAAGCAACTAATAGGTTAATTGAAGCTCTTGGTGGTTTTGATAAGGTAAATTCTTATATAAGGACCCTTACCAAGAAAGATAGGACCAAGCTAAATAGGCTCATGCTTGCTAAGGGTAAAGAAAATACAGCAAACGCCAAAGACTTAAGCTTGGCCATGCTAGAAATTTATAAAAGTGATAGCAGGGTTGCAAGGGATATGGCTAAGTCTCTTTCTAATTCTTCTATGAAAAGAAGTAAACTTCTTAAAAATATAAACCCCAAGCTTGAAACAATGAATAAAACAGGTGAGCTTGAGTCTATTGAAAACGACCTGGCCTTTGTAAAGACTAAATCTCAAGGCTTTATCATAAGTCTTTTGACAGAAAATAATGGCTATATGGATACCTACAATCAAATCCTTCTTATAAATAAATTAGGAGAGAATGTAGTAAGATCTTATGAAGCATATGAAAAATCTTATGAAGCAAGAGAAAGAAATGAAAATAAAAAACTTATGGAGAGATTAAATACTCCAGAGAAAAAACTTGCCTATGCAGTTTTTACCAACCAAGTTTTTGTAAATGCAGGAGAAATTTTATTAGAATCTAGTTCTGAGGTAGTAGATGAGATAAGAGCAGATCTTTTAGAAAAGATGGGAGAGTCTGAAGAAATTTTAGAAAAGTCTAAAAAAACCTTGGCAAACTTTTCTAAAGAATCAATATCTAGTGAAGATGATTTTTTAGTTAACCTAGTAAGGCTTTTATATACAGATAAGGATATAAATTCTGAAATAAATAGGGATCTTGCCCTTGCTTTTTATAAAAATAAGGCTTCAGGAAAGGCTGGAGAAATTCTCTTAACTGATTCGCCAAGGAGAAGTCTAAATATTAGAAGTGGTCTTCTTAAAAATATCAAGACTTCAGAAGAAATCCTGGGTCAAACCCAAAAGTATTTTGCAAGGTTAAATGCAGAAAATTAAATTTCTCATATAATACTCTTATGATATTAATAGCAGATGACCTAATAAGAGTTGATAAATACATATCTGATGAACTTGATGAAATACCAAGGGAAAAGATAAAAGATTTTATCAAGTCTTCCTTAATAAAAGTTAATGACAAAAAAGTAAAACCATCGACTAAGCTAAAGATGGGCGATGAGATATTTATAGATGATTCTATTTTTGATGTGCCAGAAATCTTAGCAGAAGACATCCCACTAGAAATTGTCTATGAAAATGATGACTATGCTATAATTAATAAGCAAAAAAACCTCATAGTCCACCCGGCAGGATCCATTGTGACGGGGACTTTGGTAAATGCCCTTTTGTATAAGTATGGCTATGAAGGGTTATCACATATCGGTGGGGAAGATAGGACAGGTATAGTTCATAGGCTTGATAAGGATACGACAGGGCTTATAGTTATAGCAAAAAATAACGAGGCCTACCGTTATCTAAAAAAGCTTTTTGAAACCAGACAGGTAAGAAAGGAGTACCTGGCTATAGTTTTTGGAAATTTTATCCAGAAGTCAGGAAGGATTGAAAATTTTATGGACAGGGACCCTCACAATAGACGCAAGATGGCAGTACGCCCTTCTGGAAGAAAGGCAATCTCAGAATACGAAGTCCTAAACGAAGTAGAAGGTTTTAGCCTGGTTAAGGTTCACATCATAACAGGAAGGACCCACCAAATAAGAGTCCACATGACGGATTTAAATCACCCACTTCTGGGAGATCCCGTCTATGGAAATTTTAAACACAAATTTAACCTAGACCACCCACTTCTTCATTGCACCCACCTGGCCTTTACAGATAAGGAAGGGAAGGAAATGGTCTTTGACAAGGAAGTACCAGAAGAATTCGAAAAATATAAAAATATCCTAGGCTTATAGGAAATTTTGGCCCAGATAACTGGGTCTTTTTTTGTGGATTTATCTATAAATTAAGAAGAAAATGTCCCATAAAAAGCCTTGTCAAGACTATATTTTACGGTAATATGGTTTTATCAGACAAAGGTTTTCAAAAATAAATAAGGAGATAAGATGAATAGAGATCTAGGTATCAATTTATGTCGTGTAACTGAAGCAGCGGCCCTTGGTTCAGCAAAATATCTTGGCCAAGGCAAGAAAAATGATTCGGATAATATTGCAGTAGATCAAATGAGGGCAATGTTTTCATATCTTGGCATAAATGGCAAGGTTGTAATTGGCGAAGGAGAAATCGACGAGGCACCTATGCTTTATATAGGAGAGCAAATTGGTGATCCTAAGGCAGAAAACCAGGTTGATATAGCAGTTGACCCAATTGACGGCACAACTTCTCTTTCTAATGGTACAAGCAATTCTATTTCTGTAATAGCTGTAGCCCCAGAGGGTTGTTTATTAAATGCACCTGATGTTTATATGAATAAAATAGCTGCAGGACCAGAGGCTAAGGGAGTTATAGATATTAATAAGCCTGTCAAAGAAAATATTGAAAATGTAGCCAAGGCCCTTGGTAAAAAGGTTGGTGATGTGACAGTTTCTGTTCTTCACAGACCAAGGCATGAAAAATTAATCGAAGAAATAAGAGAAGCAGGAGCGAGAATTTCCATGGTAGAAGACGGAGATATCCTTACAGCCATCGCAACCTGTATTTCAAATGGCAAGATTGACCTAATTATGGGTGTTGGTGGTGCTCCAGAAGGGGTGATTGCAGCAGCAGCTCTTAAGTGTTTGGGAGGAGACTTCCAAGGAACCTTTGCTCCATCAGATTATAAGCAGGTTAAAAGATGCCTAAAGATGGGAGTTGACTTTGACAAGGTTTATAAGATAGAGGACTTGGTAAAGGGCGATGACGTATTATTTGCGGCTACAGGCATAACTGACGGGTCTCTTCTAAAGGGAGTTTCTTTTATGAATAATAATATGGCATCAACCCATTCTCTTCTTTTAAGACTACCAAGTGGTACCATCCGTTATATAGATTCTGTTCACAAATTAGATCAAAAGTTAGATCAAAAATAGCTTTCTTAAAAGTCCTAAGTAAAATTAGGGCTTTTTTATGTTAAATTTGCCTTAAGTTAGGAAAACAGATTGAATTAAGGAATAAAATCTATTATAATGTATAGTGGATTATAATCATTATCGATTTATTTTACGAAATTATTAGTAAATTTTATATGGAAAAAATAACCTGCCAAGTTTGGCTTGATTAACTATATCTGATTGAAATTTTGTATAATAAGGGTAGGATAAGTGAAGAATTGGAAGGTGAATAATTTGGCATTATTTAATTTATTTAAGTCATTTAGTCAAAAGGAAATCGAAGAAAATAAAAAAACTGTCGATAAGATCTTAGCACTAGATGAAGATATGCAAAAGTTAAGTGACGAAGACTTACAACATAAAACAATAGAATTTAAAGAAAGATTAAAAAACGGTGAAACCCTTGATGACCTCTTAGTAGAGGCCTTTGCTGTAGTTAGAGAAGCAAGTGATAGGGTACTAGGCATGAAGCACTATCCAGTGCAACTTTTAGGTGGTATTGTACTACATAATGGTCAGATAGCTGAAATGAAGACAGGTGAAGGTAAAACTCTTGTAGCAACCCTTCCTTCTTATTTAAACGCCCTATCTGGCAAGGGAGTACACATAGTAACAGTAAACGACTACCTAGCCAAGCGTGACCAAGAGTGGATGGGAAAAGTTCACACCTGGCTTGGTCTAACAGTAGGTTGTATTATTTATGGACTTACAAATAGTGAAAGAAGAGAAAACTATAACGCAGATATTACTTATGGTACAAATAACCAATTCGGTTTTGACTACCTAAGAGATAACATGGTTATCTATAAGGAAGATATGGTTCAACGTGGCTTAAACTACTCTATAGTAGATGAGGTTGACTCAATCTTAATAGATGAGGCAAGGACTCCACTTATAATCTCAGGTCAAGGGGATGAATCAACTGACACCTACCAAAAGGCAAATGAATTTATCCAAACTCTTGAAGGTAGAATCTTAGATCCTAACGAAGATGCTGATATTGACCCATTTGACAGAGAATTTAAGGTAGAAGATGTAGACTTCCTTGTAGATGAGAAGAGAAAATCATCAAATCTTACAGAAAAGGGAACAAAAAAGGCTGAAGAATTTTTTGGTATAGATAACTTATCTGATACAGAAAACCTAGAATTATTTCACTATATCAACAACGCTCTTAAGGCAAATACTACAATGACAAGGGATATTGACTATGTAGTAAACCATGGTGAAGTTGAAATCGTAGATGAATTTACAGGTCGTATCATGCAAGGTCGTCGCTTCTCAGATGGTCTTCACCAAGCGATAGAGGCTAAAGAAGGTGTAGAAGTTAAGGCAGAAAGTAAAACACTTGCTACAATTACCTTCCAAAACTACTTTAGAATGTATGATAAATTATCAGGTATGACCGGTACTGCTAAGACTGAGGAAGACGAGTTTGACGAAATCTACAAACTAGACGTTGTAGAAATCCCAACTAACAGACCAGTACAAAGAGAAGATGATAATGACCATGTTTATATAAATGAACGAGGTAAATTTAACGCTATTATTAATGAAATAAACAAGGTCCACGCTACAGGTCAACCAATCCTTGTAGGTACTATATCAATTGAGGCGAGTGAAAGACTTTCAGATGCCCTTAAAAAAGCTGGCATAAAACATACAGTATTAAATGCTAAAAACCACGAAAGAGAAGCAGAAATTGTTGCTCAAGCAGGTCGTCTTGGTGCAGTTACAATTGCAACAAACATGGCCGGCCGTGGTACAGATATTACCCTTGGTGGTAACGTAGACTTTATGGCTAAGCAAAAACTTAGAAGAGAGGGAGTTTCTGAAGAATTAATCGAAGAAGTTGACTCATTCTCAGCTACAGATAACCAAGAAATAATCGATGTTAGAAAGAAATTTAGACACTATAAGGATCAATTTAGACCAGAAATTAAGGCAGAAGAAAAAGAAGTTATAGCTGCTGGAGGTCTATATATCATAGGTTCTGAAAGACACGAGTCAAGACGTATAGACAACCAGCTTAGGGGTCGTTCAGGACGTCAAGGAGACCCAGGTAAGTCAAGATTCTTTATCTCTCTAGAAGATGATCTAATCAGACTTAACGGTGGTGAAGCTGTTGCAAAATTTGTTGAAAAGGCAGACTTTGACGAAAATGAACCAATAGTATCTAGGATGGTTTCAAGATCTATAGAAAAAGCTCAAACAAGGGTAGAAGCAAATAACTTTGCTACAAGAAAAAGAGTCCTTCAATATGACGACGTCATGAACAAGCAAAGAACAATCATCTACAACGAAAGACGTGAAGTTCTTATGGGCGAGGATATGAAGGAAACAATTGTAGATATGATCAAGGAAGTTATAAAAGATGCAGTTTATACCTTCACAAATCCAGAAGTTAAGCCAGAAAATTGGGAAATGACAGCCCTACTTAACTACCTAAATGGACTTGGTATACCTGTAACCCAACTTCACTTTGAAAATATCAACTCCTACACCCAAGCTAACCTAGTTGACTATATTACAGAAGCAAGTCTTGCTAAATACGAAGATAAGGAAGCAACTTTCGGTCCTGAAAGTATGAGGGAAGTTGAAAGAGTTATCCTTCTAAGAGTTATAGATCAGAAATGGATGGACCACATAGATGCCATGGATCAAATGCGTAAGGAAATCGGAGTTAGGGCAATGGGCCAAGAAGACCCAGTAAGAGCCTACACCAACGAAGGTTTTGATATGTATGAAGAAATGACCAAGGCTATCCAAGAAGATACTGTTAGATACATGATGAATGTAGAAATCAGACAAAATATCAGAAGAAAACAAGTTCTAGTTCCTGAAGAAGCAAGCCACGAAGATATAAAAGGCCCTTCTACAGATGAAGAAGACTACGAAGGCCTAAACAGGGCGGAACGTAGAAGACTAGAACGTGAAGCTAAGAAATCAAATGTAAAGAAGTAATATGAGAGAAATATTTGAACTAAAAGAAGAAATCAAAGATCTCTTAGAAACTTTAGCCCTAGTCGGAGATAGTCTTTGACCCGGCTGGGCTAAAAAAAGAAATAGACGACCTTCAAAAAGAGTCAATCTCCCCAAATTTTTGGGATGACTCTGATAAGGCTTCATCTGTGATGGCAACTCTTTCTGATAAGAAAGAAGATTATAAAGCCTATACAGATATAAAAAAGGCCATAGAAGATAACAAGGACTTAATAGACCTTGTGGAATTAAGCGATGAAGAAGAGCTTGATACTCTTGAAGAGATAGATAAAAATCTAAAAACTATAAAGAAAAACCTAGCAAGTCTAAAACTAAAGACCCAGCTAAATGGAGAGTATGACAGAAATAATGCCTACCTATCTATAAATGCGGGTGCAGGTGGACTTGAAGCGACAGACTGGGCTGATATGCTCTTTAGGATGTATACTAGATATTGTGAAAATAGAGGTTTTAAGGTTGAGGTAAAGGACTTAAACAATGAGGAAGCAGGTGGAATTAAATCTGTTACCCTCCATGTTAAGGGACCCTATGCCTACGGTTATCTAAAGGGTGAAAAGGGCGTTCACAGGCTAGTAAGGATCTCACCTTTTGATAGCCAGTCAAGACGTCACACTTCTTTTTCTTCAGTAGATATATTCCCTGAATTAGATGAGGATACAACAGTAGATATAGATCCATCAGACTTAAGGATTGATACCTACAGGGCAAGTGGGGCAGGAGGCCAGCACGTAAATAAGACTGACTCTGCAGTTAGGATTACCCACATACCAACAGGAGTAGTTGCAACAAGCCAGGCTGAAAGAAGCCAGATACAAAATAGGGAAACTGCTATGAACCTCCTTATTTCAAAGCTGATTCAGATAAAAGAAGAAGAGAAAAAAGAAAAAATAGAAGATATCCAAGGCAAATATTCTCAAATTGCCTGGGGTAGCCAAATAAGATCTTACGTCTTCCAACCATACACCATGGTAAAAGACCATAGGACAAACTATGAGATGGGAAATGTAGAAGCAGTGATGGATGGTGACATCCAAGGCTTTATAGATTCTTATCTAGCAGGAAATAAAAATTAATAGGGAAGCTTTAGCTTCCCCTTTTTAAATAAAAAGGAGAAATTATGGGAGATATAATTTTAACAGGAGATAGGCCAACAGGTAGACTGCACCTAGGTCATTATGTAGGTAGTCTAAAAAACAGGGTAAAGATGCAAAATGAAGGCTTTTATGATAAGATGTATGTCATGATTGCAGATAGCCAGGCTCTTACAGATAATTTTGACAATCCAGGCAAGATTCGTGAAAACCTTATCGAAGTAGCTCTTGACTACCTAAGTGTAGGAATTGATCCAGAAAAGGTTAGTATCTTTGTCCAATCCCAAGTGGCAGAGCTTACTGAACTTACCTTTTATTTTCTAAACCTAGTTACTCTTTCAAGGCTTGAGAGAAACCCAACTGTCAAGACTGAAATAAAGCAAAAGTCATTTGAAACAAGCCTTCCAGCAGGATTTTTAATTTATCCAGTAAGCCAAGCTGCAGATATTTTGCTTTTTGATGCCAACATTGTCCCAGTTGGAGAAGACCAGGAACCTATGTTAGAGCAGGCAAGAGAACTTGCTAGAAGTTTTAACAATATCTATGGAGAGACTTTCCTAGAGCCAAAGGCTGTTTTACCTGAGTCAAAAATGGCTCGTCGTATGCCAGGCATAGATGGGGCAGCTAAGATGAGTAAATCTTTAGGAAATGCAATTTATCTAGCAGATGATAAAAAAACAGTTAAGAAAAAAGTCATGGCCATGTACACAGATCCAGACCATATAAATATTGACGATCCTGGCAAGATCGAAGGCAATATTGTCTTTACCTACCTAGATGTCTTTGCAAATGATAGTCACTTTGAAAAATATTTACCTGACTATAAAAACCTCGATGAATTAAAAGCCCACTACCAAAGGGGAGGGCTTGGAGATGTTAAGTGCAAGAAGTTTTTAATTAAGGTCTTAGAAGAAGAACTTGAACCAATTAGAGCTAGACGTGCTCATTATGAAAAAGATATAGCAGAGGTTTTTGAAATATTAAGACGCGGCACAGAAGATGCTAGAAATAAGGGAGCTAAAAAGATTAACCAGGTTAAAAAAGCCATGGGTATCGACTATTTTGAAGATGAGTCCCTTATAAAAGAAATCCAGGAAAAATATAAGGACTAGCCTATGAAGCTACCAAAAACAAAATCGAAGACTATCTTCGTCCTGGCCGCCACAGGATCGGCGGTTGGTATGGCCAATGTTTGGGGTTTTCCTTATAAGTTTCACAAGGGTGGGATATTCTTTCTGATATTTTATTTGATCTTTATCTCACTTTTCTCCTATGTTGGCCTTTCTAGCGAATTTGCTGTTGGTAGGCTAGGAAAGGGTTCAGTTGTAAAATCTTATGAAAAAGCTATTAAGACAGGTCACCCAAAGTCTAAACTTGCCAAATACTATGGATATTTGCCGCTTATAATTTCACTTATAATAGCTGTGGGTTATACCATCATAGTCTCTTACGTGGCCAAGGCTCTGGTAGATACTATAAATGGAACCCTCCTTATGAACCCACCTGCAGTCTGGTTTGAAGAATTTTCTTCAAGATCCTTTGCTGTTATGGAAATCCATCTTTTGATAATTGTAATGGTAGTTTTAATAAGTTTGGGTGGTTTTAAATCAGTTCAAAAGTTAAACTCAGTTTTGATGCCATCCATGATTTTAATCTACCTAATAGTTTTATTTAAGATGTTAACGCTTCCAAATATTGGAGAAGGTTATAAGTTGCTTTTTAGGTTTGACTTAAAAGACTTTAATATTGGCACAGCAATTTCTGCCATGGGGGATACCTTATTTGCCCTGTCAATTACTGGTTTTGGCATGATTTTTGTAGGCAGAATGCTTACAGATGACCACGACATAGTCTCAAACTCTGCTCTAACAGGTTTATTTGATACTATTGTTGCACTTTTGTCAGCCTTTATTATAGTACCTAGTATTGTAGTTTTCTCTATGGCCAATGCTGAAGGTCCCGCCCTGATTTTCCACATTCTTCCTAGTATATTTAACTCAATGAAGGTTGGAAGGGGCTTTGCAGTTTTATTTTACATGGCGATAATTATGGCAGGGATGACATCGCTTCAAACTATCTTCGAATCGATTGCCCATACCCTTAACCAGGAATTTAAAATAAATGATAAGACAGCCCTTATTTTGGTTGGGACCACAGTCCTACTTTTGGGTGTAGATCTCCATCCCCTTGCTAGGTGGTCTAATCTAATGGATATTACTATATATTACCTAATCCCACTTGGGGCCATGCTCGGTGCTGTGGTTTGGTTTTATATAATGGACCCAAAGGTTCTTTTAAAGGAGATAAATTTGGGGGCTAAGAAGAAAAAAACATCAAATTTTATAAGCTTAGGTAAATACCTTTATACTCCACTTGTAATAGTGGTTTGCCTAGCTTCAATTTTATTTCATTAAAATTTACTCTTACAAGGATAGGTTTATAAAAATTTCTATATTTTTAGAGGGGAACTTATCTTTGTAAGAGTTTTTTTCTTGATTTATTTGAAAAATGGGTTATAATTAGATTATGCTTTAAAGCGATATACCGAAAAAGAAAATAATGGATATTAATAAATAAGGAGAAAATAATGAATAAATTTAGTTCAAAACTTGGATTTATCCTAACGGCCGTAGGCTCTGCTGTTGGCATGGCCAATGTCTGGGGATTTCCATACAAATTTCAAAGAGGGGGTCTAGTCTTTCTCTTAGCTTACATAATTTTTATAAGTCTTTTCGCTTATTGTGGTCTTGCTAGTGAGTTTGCAGTTGGTAGGTATGCTCAAACAGGAACCCTAGGTGCCTACCACAAGGCTTTTAAAAGTCGTAAAGAAGATACTGTTATAGGTAAGTTTATTGGATATATTCCACTTATTGGCTCTTTATTAATCGCTATAGGTTATGCTGTAATAGTTGCCTACGTATTAAAAGCCTTAATTGATTCTTTAAGTGGGGTGCTTTTGACAGCTGATACTACAAGCTACTTTGATAGCTTTTCCCTAAAGTCTTACTCAGTTGTGCCTTACCACTTTTTTATCATAGCTATTACCCTAATTTCCTGTATAGGTGGAGCATCTACAATTGAAAAATCTAATAAAATTATGATGCCTGCCTTTTTTGTACTTTTTGTAATCCTTGCTATAAGGATAGCGGCCCTTCCAAACGCTATAGAGGGCTATAAGTATATGTTTAGGTTTGATAAAGAGATGTTATCTTGGGGAACAATTCTAGAGGCCATGGGCCAGGCGTTCTTCTCCTTATCTGTTACAGGATCGGGAATGCTTGTAGTTGGT
This sequence comes from uncultured Anaerococcus sp., assembly GCF_937934665.1. Taxonomy (GTDB): domain Bacteria; phylum Bacillota; class Clostridia; order Tissierellales; family Peptoniphilaceae; genus Anaerococcus. The sequence goes on along the minus strand of NZ_CALGYW010000102.1, from coordinate 14,746 downwards.
GCCTACCTTGATGATGATGAGGATATAGTTTCTTCATCTAAGATGACAGGCTTCTTAGATACCATGGCAGCTATGATTGCATCCTTTGTAATGATTCCTGCAATTATTGTCTACAACATGGACCAGGCAGGGGGACCTGGATTACTTTTCCAAGTCCTACCTACAATTTTACAAGATATGGCAGCAGGAAGGATTTTTGCCATTATTTTATACGTAGCAGTTGTATTCGGCGGTATATCATCCCTACAAAATATGTTTGAAGTAGTAGCAGAATCACTTATGCAAAGACATCCAAAATTAAAACGTAATATGGTTTTAGTTTTAATCGGAATCGTAGTTTTTGCTATTGGTGTAAATATGGAAACGATAAGCAGGTGGGGACCATTTATGGACTTTATTTCAATCTACGTAATCCCAATAGGGGCAATGATTGGTGCTGTAACATGGTTTTGGATATTAAAGAAGGATAAACTTCTAGGTGCAATTAACCTTGGTTCTAAGAAAAAATATGGTGACACTTGGTATAAGCTAGGTAAATTTGTATATGTACCCCTTGCTGTTATCCTTTGCGCAATAGCGGTAATTTTTAGAATATCATTTTAAGAGTAAAAAAGGCGGATTTAAGATGCGCTTTTTTTAAAAATTTTTTCAAAAAAATCCCTCTTGGAAATTTTCCAAAAGGGATTATTTTTTAGTCAAGGACCATTTCTGTAAGTCTAAGTGGTTCGATGTATTCATCACCCTTGTAGACTCTCATGTTTCCTCCAGATATTTCATCTATTAGGATTATTTTTCCGTTTTCGTCAAGTCCAAATTCTAGTTTTATATCATAAAGGTCAAGACCTTTTTCTTTTAAGATATCGCGGATTAGGCCGCAAATCTCTTTTGTAAGTCTTTTTAGCTCTTCGTATTGGTCGTTTGTTGCGATTTTTAACGCATCTAGGCAGTCTTTAGAAATTGTAGGGTCGCCTGCTTCATCGTCTTTGATTGTTATTTCAAAAAATCCATCAAGATCGGCGCCTTCTTCTATGTATTTAGCGTATCTTCTATAAAAAGAACCCACTGCCTTATACCTACATATAAATTCAAGACCCTTGCCAAAAACCCTAGCTTTTTTAACTTCCATTGTATTTTCTTCTACATTTGATTTTACATAGTGGGTTGGGATATTTTTTGAGTTTAGTTTATTAAAGAAAAATTCTGTAAGTCTAAGACCAGCATTTCCTGCTCCAGCTATTGATAGACCAACTTGGTTTTCGCCTGGATCAAAGACTCCGTCCTTGCCTGTAACATCGTCTTTAAATTTCATTAAGATGTTGCCGTTTTCTAATTCGTAGATATCTTTTGTCTTGCCTTTGTAAATTAAATTCATTATTTTCTCCTTATTTATCTTACAATAATGATATAATACTTATGACTTTCTTACAAATAAATTTTATTTACATAGGAAAATTTGTCAAGTTGAGATTTAAAAATTTAATTTCACATTTACCATTGAAAAAATTTTTAAAATAGATATACTAATTTTGTAGTATAAGAAAAGATAAGGAGTTAAAATGTCAAAAATAGCTGTCATAATGGGTTCAAAATCTGACTACAAGACTATGAAAGAGTGTTGTGCTATACTTGATAAGTTTGGTATAGACTACGACAAGAGGGTTGTTAGCGCGCACAGGACACCTGAATTAATGGTTGACTTTGCGAAAAACGCTAAAGATAACGGCTACAGTCTAATAATAGCTGCAGCAGGTGGAGCTGCACATTTGCCAGGTATGATTGCTGCGTCAACTACTTTACCTGTAATTGGTGTCCCAATTAAATCATCCACCCTAAACGGCGTAGACTCGCTTCTTTCGATTGTACAAATGCCATACGGTGTACCAGTTGCAACCATGGCTATAGGTGAGGCAGGAGCTAAGAACGCTGCTATTTGTGCCCTTTCAATTCTTGCTATTAACGATGAAAAATTAGCAGAAAAATACAGGGACTTTAAAATTGAATTAGAAAATATAGTAAAGGAAGATATGAAAATATGATCAAGACTATATTACCCAAAAGCACTATCGGTATAATCGGTGGCGGCCAACTTGGAAGGATGCTCGCTATGAGCGCAAAGGAAATGGGCTACAAGGTAGCAGTTTTAGATCCAGGAGAGGACGCATGCGCAAAGAAATTTGCGGATTATTTTATCCATAGTGCTTTTAATGTATACGAAAATATTGAAAAACTATGCGAGATGAGTGATGTTGTTACTTTTGAATTTGAAAATATTGACATAGAATCTTATAAAAAATTAGAAAATAAGTATAATTTTGTCCAATCTTCAAGACTTTTAGAAATTAGCCAGCATAGGCTAAAGGAAAAAGAATATGCTAGAAGTCTTGGTATACCAACTGTTAAATACTTTGATGCAAACAAGGACGATTACGATATAAATGGTAAATACGTAATGAAAACCACAAGGTTTGGCTATGACGGTAAGGGGCAAAAAATTATTTCTTCAAATGAAGAAGTAGAAAAAGATACCATCCTTGAAGAGATGCTAGACCTTGATAAGGAAATATCAGTAGTTGCTGTAAAAGATATTGAGGGAATCGAGATAGTAGCTGTAGTTGAAAACGAACACAGAGAAAACATCCTCTATAGGTCAAATATTCCAGCTCATGTTACAAAAGACCAAGAAGCTAAGGCTATCGATTATACAAAGAGGATCCTTGCTGACAACGACTATTACGGAGTTCTTACAGTTGAGTATTTTATATCAAATGGGGAAGTGATTTTCAATGAAATAGCACCAAGAGTTCATAACTCTGGTCATATTACCCAAGAATCTGCAACAAAGTCTCAATTTAGGGCTCATATAGAGGGTATTTGCGGCCTTAAGGTAGGAAAAATCGAAAATAGAGAAGCAACTTTATATAATATCCTTGGCCAAAATGAAGAATATTTTATAAATTTAATAACAAAAAAACAAGGCTACCTTCACTTATACGAAAAGGAAGCTCACCATAACAGGAAAATCGGTCACATGAACTTTTTAGGAAGTGTATATCTGGAGGACGACTTTGAATAAGAGAATATTTGTACAAAAAAGACCTGCCTATGACAGGGAAAGTGAAAATTTAAAAGCCCTTTTTAATAGGGACTTTGACCTTGACTTAAAAAATGTTAATACCTATGTAATCTATGACCTTTATAATATCAGTGAAAACCTATATGAAAAGGCTAAAACAAGAGTTTTTTCTGAAGTAATGACAGATGAGGTTTTTGAAGAGCTTGACCTTAATGGCAAAATCTACATAGCCTACGAAACTCTCCCAGCCCAATACGACCAAAGGGCAGATTCGGCCAGCAAGGCTCTAAGGCTTATTGACGATAAGGCAGATGTCTTAGTAAGGGCAGGAAGACTTGTAGTATTAGATGGGGAAGTTTCAGAGGAAAAACTAAAAGAAATTAAAAAATACCTTATAAACCCAATCGAATCTAGCGAAAAAGACCTATCTAAAATGGACTTTGCTATTGATTCTAAAATGAAGCCTTTAAAGGATTTAACAGGCTTTAGGGAATACGGAAAAAAAGAATTAGAAGAACTCATAAAAGACCTATCCCTTGCCCTAGATTTAGAAGATTTGGAATTTATCCAAGATCATTATAAAAAAGAAGATAGGGACCCAAGTGAAACAGAAATCTACGTCCTAGACGTATTTTGGTCTGACCACTGTAGGCACACAACTTTTGAAACAAGCCTTGATGAGGTAAATATAAATTCAAAAATTTTCCAAAAAGAAATGCAAGATGCCTTTGATTATTATATAAGACTAAGGAAAGAGCTTGGCATCACCAAGCCAATTAGACTTATGGACATGGCCTCAATTTTTGGCAAGTACCACACCAAGGTTTTGGGTGATACCAATATCGAGGTAAGTGAAGAAATAAACGCCTGCTCGTTTTTTACTGAAATAGAAAATAAGGGCGAGAAGGAAAAGTGGCTTATCCAATTTAAAAACGAAACCCACAACCACCCTTCAGAAATCGAGCCTTTTGGTGGAGCATCAACCTGTATAGGTGGAGCCATAAGAGACCCACTTTCAGGTAGGTCCTATGTTTACCAGGCAATGAGGGTTTCAGGGGCTGGCAATATCCTAGAAAAAAGAGAAGAAACCCTTGCCAACAAGCTCCCACAAATAGAAATATCTAAGGGCAAAGCTTTAGGAAACTCATCTTATGGTAACCAAATCGGGCTTGCAACTACTTTTGTAAGAGAAATCTACGACCCATCCTACGTTGCAAAAACCATGGAAGTTGGAGCAGTTGTAGGAGCTGTAAAAGACGGCGATTATAAGAGAGAAGAGCTTGTCCCTGGTGATATAGTAGTAATGATTGGTGGCAGAACAGGCCGTGATGGTATCCAAGGGGCTTCAGGTTCTTCTGTAATTCACGATGACTCTTCCCTTACAACAGCATCAAGCCAAGTTCAAAAGGGAAATCCTGTGGAAGAGAGAAAAATCCAAAGACTCTTTAGAAAGCCAGAAGTTACAAGACTTATCAAAAAATCAAACGACTTTGGTGCAGGTGGTGTATCTGTAGCCATAGGTGAGCTTTCAGAAGGTATAGAAATATTCCTTGATAGGGTTAAAACCAAATACAAGGGACTAAACCCAACAGAAATAGCCATCTCTGAATCTCAAGAAAGAATGGCGGTAGGTATTAATAAAAAAGACTACGAGGCCTTTGTAAAAGAATGTGAAAAAGAAAACCTAGAATACGTTCACGTTGCAAACATAACCGACAAGAACCGTCTAGAAATGTATTATGAAGACGAAAAAATCGTAGACTTTAGCGCAGAGTTTTTAGCAACAGCAGGTGTCAGAAAACACGCCAAGGCAGACCTTGTTGATAATGTAAGAGAAAATCCATTTGTTAAAAAAGAAGTGACCAAAGAAGCAATCCTTGATGAGCTAAAAGACCTAAACGTTACCAACCAAAAGGGTATGGCCTCTATGTTTGACTCATCTGTTGGTGCCCAAACTGTAATGATGCCTTTTGCTGGTAAGGAAAGGATAACTCCAGTCCAAGCCTCTGTTGCAGCTATTCCTACCCTATATAGTACACCAGATACAGCGACTATTTTATCATATGGATTTATACCAAAGATTTCAAAATACTCACCATTTTTATCAAGTATATATGCAGTCCTAGAATCTGTGGCAAAAGTTTATGCAGTAGGTGGAAATAGGGAAGATTTATACTTCTCCTTCCAAGAGTACTTTAAAAAACTTTTAGATGATCCTAAAAAATGGGGCAAGGTGACCCAGGCCATGCTAGGTTCTGTTATAGCCCAAAGAGAAATCGGTAGACCTGCAATAGGTGGTAAAGACTCCATGTCAGGATCTTTTAACGACCTAGATGTAGTTGAAACCCTAATTTCCTTTGCTTGTACACCTGTAAAAATAGAAGACGTAATTACTCCAGACCTTAAAAAGATTGGTAACAAGTTATATATCCTAGAGATTGAAAAGGATGAAAAAGGCTATCCAAATCTTAAAAGCGCCATGGATGAATTTGATAAATTAAACTCTTATATAAAGGATAAAAAGGTTGTTTCAGCCTATGTCCAAGACTTTGGTTCAGTTTCCGCATCTTTAATCAAGATGGCTCTTGGAAATAAATTAGGATTTACAATAAACTATGACAAGGCCCTTGACTTTAACCCTTGCTCAATCGTTATTGAAGCAAATACTGATTTAGACTTTAAGGAAATCGGTAAGGTTAGCGAAGAAATTTCTATAAATGGCATTGAAATTAAGCTTGATGAGGCTCGAAAAGCCTATATGTCAACCTTAGAGGAAATCTATCCAACCTACTACAACAAAGAGGAAGGTAAGGTTGAAAACCTAGTATCAGAGAAAACTGAAAATATCTATTATAAAGAAAAGATAGACGAGGTTAGGGTAGTAATTCCAGTATTCCCTGGAACAAACTCAGAATATGATACTCAAAAGGCCTTTGAAGAAGCCGGTGCATTTGTAAGGCAAGTAGTCTTTACAAATACCAAAGAAGACGACATTAAAAATTCTATAGATGAATTTGTAAGAGAGATTAAAGAATCTCATATCATAGCCTTCCCTGGTGGATTTTCTGCTGGAGATGAACCAGATGGGTCAGCTAAGTTTATAGTAAATATCCTTAAAAATGACAAGGTCAAAAAAGCAATTCATGACCACCTTGCAGATAAAAGATTAATCCTAGGTATCTGTAATGGCTTCCAGGCCTTAATAAAATCAGGACTTCTTCCATATGGAAAGATAAGAGATCTAGGAGAAGATGACCTAAGTCTGTTTAGAAATGTAGGCTTTAGACATATATCAGATACAGCTATTACAAGAGTAGCATCAACTAAGTCACCATGGACCCAAGGTTTTGAAATTGGTGACCTCCATGAGTTAGTATTTAGCCACGGCGAGGGAAGACTTGTTGGAAACAATATAGAAAAATTCAAACATCTTGCAGCCTTCCAATATGTGGATAACGATGGAGATGCGACCCTAAATGGTAAATACAATCCAAATGGATCAGCATACGCTATAGAAGGTATGGTTAGCGAAGACGGTCTAATCTTAGGCAAGATGGGCCATTCAGAAAGGTCATATAAGACCCTTTATAAAACCAATTCCTTAAAGGATAGGCAAGACATATTTAAAAATGGTGTAGAATATTTTACCAGATAGATTTTAAGGAGTAAGGATGTTTGGAATTTGGAATATAGAGAAGGCACCTAGTGTTGCCTTCTACGCCCTTCACGCCCTCCAACATAGGGGACAACAGGGGGCAGGAATCGTATCAACTGAAAGAACAAGGCTTAGGGGATACAGAAATGTAGGCCTTTTAGCAGACGTATTTAAAGATAATGGAAAACTTACAAAAATAGATGGTACTTCCGCCTTGGGTGCTCTTTGGTACTCAAGCGGCTCTTCCACCAACGTTCAAAATATAGAGCCCCTCTTATATAAATTTAATGACGGCCACCTAGGTATAGCTATGAATGGTAATTTAGTAAATGCCAAGTGGCTAAGGGCAGAGCTTGAAGATAGTGGGGCAGTTTTTCACTCAGCTAGTCATGCAGAAATAATCATGCATTTAATAAGACGTTCTAGAAAGGAAAGTATTGAAGAAAGATTTAAAGAAGCTTTAAATAAGCTTAAGGGATCTTTTTCAGTGATGCTTTTAACCCAAGATGCCCTATTTGGAGCAGTTGATAAGCATGCTACAAGACCACTAGTCCTTGGCAAACTCGGGGATTCTTATGCTATAGCTTCAGAATCCTGTGCCCTAAATGTAATAGGGGCAGACTTTTTAAAAGACATACGTGCAGGAGAGATTATAAAAATTGATGATACAGGTTATAAAATAGAAAGCTTTTGTGAGCCTTCTAATATAGCCATAGAATCCATGGAATATATTTATTTTGCAAGACCTGACTCAACTATACTTGGGAAAAACGTCCACATAGTTAGAAAAAACACAGGCAGGGTTCTAGCAAAAGAATATCCTGTAGAGGCAGACATAGTAGTAGGTGTTCCAAACTCTTCCCTATCTCTTGCAACAGGTTATGCAGAAGAGATTGGCCTACCATATGAAATGGGACTTATCAAAAACCAATATATAGGAAGGACCTTTATCGAGCCTTCCCAAAAGCTTAGGGATATAGCTGTGAAGATGAAATTATCAGCCCTTTCTGACGTTGTTAGAAATAAGAGGGTAATCCTCCTTGATGATTCAATCGTAAGGGGAACTACCTCTAAAAGAATAATAACCATGCTAAAAAAGGCAGGAGCAAGCGAAGTCCACCTAAGGATAGGTTCTCCAGAAATAGTCTTTCCTTCTTATTCAGGTATAGATATGAAAAAATCTAAAGAGCTAATAGCAGCTAACCTAACCAAGGATGAGCTAAGTGATTTAATTGGAGCAGACAGCCTAGAATTTATATCAGTAGAAGGATTAAAGGAAGCTGTTGGCTTTGACTTTGATAGTCCAAACAATGGAATTTCTCTTGATATTTTCACAGGAAATTATGTAGAGGGTCTTGGTGATTATAAGGAAGAATTTGAAGCGGAACTTACAGATATACAGAAGGAAATTTTAAATAAAGGGGAGTAAATGAGCGAGAAATATAAGGCGGCAGGTGTAAGCCTAAATGCCGGTTATGAATCAGTTGAGAGAATAAAAAAACACGTAGAATCTACCAAAAACAAGGGCATGATGGATATGATCGGTAGCTTTGGTGGGGCCTTTGACCTAGCGGCTTACGGTTTTAAAAATCCAGTCCTAGTAAGCGGTACAGATGGAGTTGGCACAAAACTTAAACTTGCCTTTGACATGGATAAGCACGATACAATTGGTATTGATGCTGTAGCCATGTGTGTAAATGATATTTTAGCCCAAGGTGCTATTCCACTTTTCTTTTTAGACTATATTGCCTGTGGCAAAAACGACCCAATCCAAATAGAAGCTATAGTAAAGGGTGTAGCAGATGGTTGTAGACAATCAGGAGCCGCCCTTGTAGGTGGAGAGACTGCTGAGATGCCAGGTTTTTATAAGGAAGGTGAGTACGACATAGCAGGTTTTGCTGTGGGAGCTGCCGAAAAAGAAGATTTAATAAATCCAGAAAACACCAAGCCAGGTCAAGCTGTTATAGGGATTCCTTCTTCTGGCTTTCACTCAAATGGATTTTCTCTAATTAGAAAAGTTTTATCTGATGAAAATATAAGTCTAGATCAAAAATTTAACAGTGAAAGTCTTGGCGAAGCTCTTTTAAGACCTACAAGAATCTATGCCAAAGAAGTAAAGACCATCCTTGAAAATGTGAAGGTAGCAGGTATTTCTCACATAACAGGTGGGGGCTTTATAGAAAACTTACCAAGAGCTTTAAAAAAAGGTCTGGGTATGAAAATTTATAGGGATTCTTATGAAGTGCCGGAAATCTTTAACTTTATCGAAGAAAAGGGTAAGATTGACCACGATGAGATGTACCAAGTCTTTAACATGGGAGTGGGCCTTGCAGTAATAGTTGATGATAAAGACAAGCAAAAAGTCCTTGACTTAGTTGATGATGCCTTTATCTTTGGAGAAGTAATAGATGAGGAAGGAATAACCCTTCTATGAAAAAAATAGGTATATTTGCCTCAGGAACTGGCACAAATTTCGAGGCTATAGCAAGTTCTGATGAGATAAAAAACCTTGCTGATATAAAAATCATGGTTTGCGATAAGCCAGGAGCTAAGGTAATAAAAAGGGCAGAAGACAAAAATATAGAGACCTTTGTCTTTAATCCAAAAGATTATGAAAATAAAAGAGCCTACGAAAAAGAAATCTTAGAAAAGGTAAAAGACCTAGACTATATCTTTCTAGCAGGCTATATGAGGATTTTATCTAAAGATTTCCTAGAAAAATTCCCAGGCAAGGTTATAAATATTCACCCGTCCCTCCTTCCCAAATATAAGGGCATAGAATCTATAAAAAGAGCCTATGAAGCAGGGGAAGAGTACATAGGTGTAACTATCCACTATGTAAACGAAGAAATAGACGGAGGAGAAATCCTTGCCCAAGATCAGTTTAAGGTTGATTATAAAAAAAGCCTAGATGAAATAGAAAATGAAGTGCACAATATCGAGCACAAACTTTATATAAAGACTGCAGCAAAAATCCTAAAGGGGGAAAAATGAAAAAAGCTTTAATAAGTGTTAGTGATAAAAAAGGTGTGGCAGAATTTGCTAAGGGCCTTGTAGCAAATGGTTTTGAGGTAATCTCTACAGGTGGGACATTAAAACACCTAAGAGATAGTGGAGTTAACTGTCTTTCTATAGAAGACTATACAGGTTTTCCAGAAATCTTAGAAGGTAGGGTAAAAACCCTCCACCCAAAAGTACACGGTGGCCTTCTTTCAAAAAGAGATAATGAAAGCCATGTAGCTCAACTTAAGGAAAATGACATAGACTATATAGATCTTGTTTGTGTAAATCTTTATCCTTTCGCAGAAACCCTTGCTAAAGAAGGTGTTAGCCATGATGAAATAATCGAAAACATCGATATAGGTGGTCCTTCTATGCTAAGGTCTGCAGCTAAAAACTATAAGTTTGTAACAGTAGTGACAGATAAAAACGACTATGGAACAATCCTTAGAGAATTAGAGGAAAATGGAGAGACAAGCCTTGAAACAAGACAAAAGCTTGCAGGAAAAGTTTTCAATAAAACTGCCCAATACGACTCTCTAATCGCTTCTTATTTTAATGAACAAGATGGTGATAAGGCTGAAACTTTAAGTCTAACCTACAAGCTAGAAGATGAACTAAGGTATGGGGAAAATCCTCACCAAAAAGCAGCCTTCTACGTATCAGATGAGGATGTTTCTTATGCCCTAAGAGATTGCGAGCAGCTTCACGGCAAGAAAATGTCCTACAACAATATCCAAGATGCCTCAGCTGCCCTTGATATCTTACAAGAGTTTGACGAAACTGTATGTGTTGGCCTAAAACACATGAATCCATGTGGGGTTGCCACAGGTAAGACTGTTTATGAAGCCTGGACTCGTGCCTTTGAAGCAGATCCTGTTTCAATCTTTGGTGGTATTGTTGCAATTAACGGCACAATTGACAAGGCTACTGCAGAAAAAATGCACGAAATTTTCTTAGAAATTATCCTTGCCTACGATTACGAAGACGAGGCCCTAGAAATCTTAGAAAAGAAGAAAAACGTAAGAATTTACAAGATTCCAAAGAAAACTGACAAAAATCCTAAATTAATAAAATCTGTAAGGGGCGGTATCCTAGTCCAAGACTACGATGACAAGGTTTATGAAAAACTAGAAACAGTTACAGAGACAAGGGTCAGTGAAGAAGACCTAAAGGACCTAGAATTTGCCTACAAGATTGTAAAACACGTTAAGTCAAATGCTATCCTTCTTGCAAAAAATGGCCAAACTGTAGGAGTTGGTGCAGGTCAAATGAACAGGGTAGGGGCAGCTGAGATTGCCTTTAAACAAGCAGGCGATAAGGCCAAGGGTGCTGTCCTTGCATCAGATGCTTTCTTCCCATTTAGGGACAGTGTTGATGAGGCTGCAAAACATGATATAGCTGCCATTATCCAACCAGGTGGATCTATAAGAGATAAAGAATCAATCGACGCTTGTAATGAAAACGACATAGCCATGGTATTTACTGGCATGCGCCACTTTAAACATTAATATGGCAAGGGTCCTAGTTGTAGGAAATGGCGGCAGGGAGCATGCCATTTCCGATAAATTATATAGGGAAGGCCACGACATTTTTATGCTGGGAGAAAATCCTGGTGTGGCCAAATTTGGGACATGCATAACTTGCGAAAATGACAAGCTTCCAAGTTTTTGTAAGGAAAATGAAATAGATTTGGTCTTTGTAGGTCCAGAAGCATATTTAGTTGAAGGGATTGTAGACCTTTTAGAAAAAGAAGACATCAGAGTCTTTGGCCCAAATAAGGCTGCTGCTATCCTTGAGGGGTCAAAGGCCTTTGCCAAAGATTTGATGAAAAAATACGACATACCAACTGCATCCTATGAGACTTTTACATCATACGAAAAAGCCATGGCCTACATTGAGAAATCAAACTTTCCACTTGTAATCAAGGCTGACGGCATAGCTGCTGGTAAGGGAGTAATCATTGCCAAAAATCTTGAAGAAGGCAAGGAAGCTCTCAAAGAGATTATGGTCGACCAGAAATTTAAAGAGGCAGGTGCCTCTGTCGTAATAGAAGAATTTCTCGAGGGCGAGGAATTTTCTCTCCTTGCCTTTGTGTCAGGCGATAAAGTTATGCCAATGAAGGTCGTCCAAGACCATAAGAGAGCCTTTGATGGTGACTGCGGACTAAACACCGGTGGCATGGGCGTTTATATGCCTATTAGGGATATAAGTGATTCTGACATAGAGGAAGCCTTAGAAAAGATTGTAAGGCCAACAGCTGCCGCTATGATTAAGGAAGGTCGTCCTTTTAAGGGAATTTTATTTGCAGGGCTTATGAAAACTAAGGACGGAGTAAAAACTATAGAATACAACGTCCGTTTTGGAGATCCAGAAACAGAAATCATCCTGATGGACATGGAAACAAGCTTATATGACTTAGCAGAGGCGGTCCTTGAGGAAAGAGAAATTGAAATAAAATGGAAGGATAAGTCTTATATAGGAGTTGTTCTTGCATCAAAGGGTTATCCTGAAAGTTATGAAAAGGGATTTGAGATAGAAGGCCTTGCCGGTCTTGATTCAAAAGTATTCCATATGGGTACAAAAGAAACTGACGGTAAGATTGTAACAAATGGTGGCAGAGTTTTAATTGTATGTGCTGAAGGAGAAACTTTAGCAGAAGCAAGAGAAGCCGCCTATAAGGACATAGAGAAAATCAAGTGCGATAATCTTTTCTACAGGAAAGATATAGGACATTTATCATTAAAGTGAGGGAAAATGAAGACTGATTACGAAATTTCGCTAGAAGCTAAAAAAGAAAATATTGAAGACGTTGCAGCAAAAATTGGCATAGAAGCTGATAAATTAATAAAATATGGGGACTACAAGGCTAAGATAAAAAGAGATGGCTTTGATAACCTATCAGAAAACCTAGTTTTAGTTACTTCTATAAACCCAACCTCATCTGGGGAAGGTAAGTCAACTGTAACTGTAGGTCTATCTGACGGGTTAAATAAAATCGGCAAAAAATCAACAGTAGCCCTAAGGGAACCATCTTTTGGACCGGTTTTAGGTAGAAAGGGTGGAGCAACAGGTGGAGGCTTTGCCCAAGTTGTGCCAATGGAAGAGATCAACCTTCATTTTAATGGAGACTTCCACGCTATCACATCTGCCCACAATGCCATTATGGCCCTAATAAATAACCACATCTTCCAAGGAAATGAACTTGGTTTTAAGGAAGTTTTATTTAACTACGTTATGGACATGAACGAAAGGGCCCTTAGAAGGGTTAAAATTAACGCAAATAAAAAAGACGAGAGAGATTCTTCCTTTGATATCACAGTTGCTAGTGAAATCATGGCTATTTTATGCCTTGCAGAAGATTTAGAAGACTTAAGATCAAGAATTGGCGATATCATGATAGGTTATAACCAAGAAGACGAACCAATTTTTGTAAAAGACCTAAAGATTGAGGGGGTAATCGTAGCAATCCTTAAAGATGCCCTAAATCCAAACCTAGTTCAATCTCTTGAAAATAATCCAGCCATTATCCACGGTGGTCCTTTTGCAAATATTGCCCACGGCTGTAACTCAGTTATAGCAACAAAAACAGCCCTCAAATATTCTGACTATGTAATCACAGAAGCAGGCTTCGGGGCAGACCTTGGTGCAGAAAAGTTTTTAGATATCAAATGTAGGGTATCAGGCCTAAGACCAAAGGCAGCAGTAGTTGTTGCTACAATTAAGGCTCTTAAACTTCACGGTGGGGTTGACGAAGCAAATCTTACAGAAGAAAACTTAGAAGCCCTAAAAGAAGGTGTTAAAAACCTTGAAAAGCATGTCGAAAACATGAAAAAATACAACCTACCAGTAATAGTTGCCCTTAATGAATTTGTGACAGACACAGAAGCTGAAATTAAATTCATGGAAGAGTGGGCTAAGGAAATGGGGGTAGAATTCTCCCTAACCCAAGTATGGGCAAAAGGTGGAGAAGGTGCAGTTGACCTTGCAGAAAAACTTGTAAAACTAGTAGAAGGAAATAAAGAAGAACTCAAACTTCTTTACGAAGACGACCTATCTACAGAAGAAAAAATAAACACCATTGCCAAGGAAATTTACGGAGCAGCTAAGGTTAATTTCGCAGATGAAGCAAGGGAAGTTTTAGAAAAAATTGACGACTTAGGCTACAGAAATTTCCCGGTTTGCATGGCCAAAACTCCAGCATCTCTAACAGATGATGGCAAAATCAAGGGCAGACCAGAAGGCTTTGAAATCACAGTTTCTGATATAAAAATCAATACAGGAGCAAGATTTATAGTTGCCTACCTAAACAAAGTCCTAACCATGCCAGGCCTACCAAAACATCCAAATGCTTTGGAAATAGACATAGATGAGAATGAAAATATAATCAATTTATACTAAAAAACACAAGCGGCTCCGGCCGCTTTTTTCGTGAAAAGTGATTTAGGAAATCCTTTTTTTGATTTGTGATATAATGAAGTTATCAAGACAAAGGAGGACAGTATGAAAAAGTTTTTATTAATTTGTGCCTTGGCTCTTGCTTTTACAGGATGCAATAAGGATGCTAATTTAGATCATGGTGTAAAAATAAGCGAGGCTAAGACAGATGTAGATGTAGTTGAATATTTTGGAGAAGAAAAGCTTTTAGATCTTGCTTACAATACTTATTCTCTCGAAGGACTTGACACAGAAAAGCTAAAAATGAACTTATTTTCTATAAAAGATGGCGAAATTTTTGATGTTGCAAGCGGACCTGTGAATGCAACAAAGCCAAATGCTTTAATAGGCCTAGGTTTTGACGAACAATCTTATACCTTATTTAGGATAGATGGTGAGGAAGTAAAAATGCATCAAGATTTAAGGCGGATTATTCTATTGACAAAGACGTATTTAAGAAAACTTATTGGATAAATCAGGGGGATATTAAGGATAAGGACTCAACTATCCTATTTGTTGGTATGTCCAAGGATGATAAGGATATTGATATAAAAAATATCACAAAAGAAGACCTTAAAAAA
>NZ_CALGYW010000101.1 GCF_937934665.1 uncultured Anaerococcus sp. | reverse complement strand
AAACTCACCGCACACTCTATATCCTTATAAACTTCCTCAAACTCAAAGGAATCAAAGCCTAGCTCATCTTTAGATGGCACAGGCCTCTTAACCGTGCAAGTGTGGTAGTAGGTCTGGGCCAATATATCAGCTTCTCCCATGAAAATAGGCTTAGTCATACCAGGCCAACCTTCCTATACTCCCTTATCCTAGCCTTATAATCATTTATAAAGCCAGCTGGATCAAGGGCAAGATTAGAAGGTGACCCATACTCTGTAACCTTGGCATTATTTCCATAAGAAATGGTAGTATCACCCCTAGTTACCGAAGAAATCTTCCTAGAATCAGGATTGTTTTCATCCTCTATAGCCTTAGCCTTGTAGTAATTAGCCTTGGTGTACTCAGCCACCATCTGAATTACAATCAGCATAAGGCCAGTCGGGAAATCCCAGCGGTTGCAATAAGCAAGGACCTGACTTTCTATAAGGTCAAAATTAAAGCTTAATAGCTCATCACTTGTAGCTTCGCTAACCTCCTTATCCATCAAAAACCTTGCTTTTTCTAACTTATTTTCCATTACAACCTCCTATTTAAGGAGTTCTAGCAACTCACTTTTTGTAGCCTTAGCCTTGTATTCAATCCCTGCTTCATCAAGCTTTTCTTTGATTTCTGCAACAGTTAAATCTTCTTGATTTTCTTCTACTTCTTCAGTAACTTCTTCATCTTCTTGGGTTTTGTCTTCATCTTCTGGAGCGTCTTCTTTGATTTCTTTGACTTCCTCAACAAAGCCATTTACAAGCTCGTTTAGTTCGTTCAACCTATCTTGAGATACTTCAAAAATATCCCCAACATTCCTGTAACAATCTTCTCTTAAATCATAAAAACATCTATTAGTCTTAACTAACATCTATCCCTCCTTATGCAGCAATTTGTGCCTTAATAATAGCTACCTTGTTATCATCTGGTACATAGTTAGCAAGCTGACCTGCACCTTGGATAGCAATACCATTAAAGTCAGGTGAATCTATAGTCCTATAAGTTTCTATACCTAGGCCAACAACGCCAATATTATCAGGTACAAAAATTGCCACAGTGTTTTCTTGGAAATATTCTTCTGGTAACTCTCTTAGAACAAAGCCCTTGAATTTATTTAGCACTTGTTCATCCACATTTGCAGAAGAATTCTTAGCAGTAGTAGCAAGCTTAGAATCGATTAAGATGTTATAAACATCAGGATTAACATAAGCATTCCATATCCTAGAAGTAGATACCTTTTTATTAACAAATTCTTTTCTAGCCTCAAAGAAAAGTTTTGTGAGGGCTTCCTCAGTTAGTGCTACTTCTTCAGTCTTGCCAGCATTAGCATCCAAAATCTTAGACATATATTGATTAAGGTATTCAACCCATTTTTCAGCGTGTAGGGCAGCCCTTTCTGCTAGAACTTGGGCTGGTATATCATTAACAGTAAACCTATCAATACCTTCGTGAATTGCTATAGGTTCATCGTATTTTACAGATTTATCTATAGACTTAATTTCTTGTCTTGGTCCAAATCTATTTGAATTGCCAGTACCAGTACCAAAGGCCACATTTTCGCCCTTGTCATATTTGTTTATAACTACATTAGTTGGTGATATTTTTAAGTGCAAAAAGTCTTGGTCATACTCAGCACCTTCAGCCACTTGCAAACCACCGCCAAAGGTGTTAAAAAAGTGTTGTTTTGTTTCAAATATCTTCTCGATTACTTGCTTATAATTTTTTGAATAAATTTTCATTGCCATAATAAAAAACTCCTATCTTATTTTTTCAGCCGCAGCAATCCATGGATCTAAAGGCTCAGCTTTTTCTCCAGTTTTTGGAGCGTCTGATTGATACATCTCTTTCTTAATTCGCTCCAAATCCTCTTCATAGGTCTTCTTAAAGCTCGCTATATTATCTTTGGTAGTCTCAATGTCATCTTTCATCAAAAACTCCCCAAACTTTTGTGGTATCTTGTTTTCTTCAAGGACCTTAGAAGTCTCATTTTCAAGTTTCATAAGCCTAATTTCTTCCTGGGCTGCCTCAAGCTTTTTCTGTGTTTCAGCTCTTTCTTCCTCAGCGATTTCATCAGCCGTCATCTTAGCCCTCGCCGCTTCCTTGGCCTTTTCAGCCTTGACAATTTCATTGACCTTATCCTTGGTAAGCATGCCCTTAGTAGCTTCTTTAACCGCCTTATCAACCGCTTCTTGTAACTCTTCTTCGCTATAAGAGATAATATTTTCAGCTTCTTTGCCCTCGTCTTGCTTAACGTCCTCCGGCCCTTTATCTGGCTCATCAACAATTTCAGCACCTTCAGCAAATCTCTGTAAATTAATATCTCTAATCAATAAATCTTTCATTCCTACCTCCGTTTAAAGTCCGTATGACCATATATTCCACACTTCTTTAACGTCGAGTGAGTCAAAGACAATAAAAAAGACGGCTTTCACGCCATCTCAATTATTTATTTATTTTTTTCTATCCATTCTCGCCATTCCTTATATTTTAAACCTAAAGGAACCTTGATATTCCTACCGTCTTTATCTTTAGCCATCCTAGTCCTATCTCCATAGTCTTCCCTATACTTGATAGTGGTAGTCCTACAATTAGGATGAAAAGGTGGATAATTGATACCGACCTGGATTTTATCGACTGGATAATGCTCGCCATCTTTTTCTTGACAAATAGAAGAAGTCCTGTTGTCTAGAGTCGCCAAAAGTTCGTATTCCTCAACCTTTAACTTCTTATAAGTCAAAACATCTGCTTGACCTTTAACATAAGCCGTTTCAGTTCGTATAAGTCTCTTAGCATTAGAGTAGTATTGCCTACCATAGACCTTGGCAAAGTCCCTAGATAAGTTTTCTATAGACCTACCAGCAATGATATTTTTAGCCACCATAGCCTGGGCCCTTTTAGCTATAAAATACGAATTATTCCAAATATTTTCAGAATAATTAGCCCCCGACCAAGGTAGTTCTAGGACTTTCTTAACTTGATTTCTTGATATTCCTACCTTGTGCCTATTCATAAGTGCCAAAGCCTCTGGATTTCTGTCCCTATACTCATCATAAACATTTTTGTAATAGCTATCCTCAATAGAATCAGATAAGAACGAACCTATAACTTCTTCCTCTTTGCTAGCAATAATAGCCGACTGGGCAAGTATTTCAGCCTGCAAGGCCTCTAATCTATTAATCCTAGACCTCATAGCCAAAGTATTAAGTTCTAAAAGTAAGGCCTTATCCTGACTAGTCTTTATCTGATCAAGATATTCCTCCATAGTCATACGCCAGTCCCTAAACTCTTGGCCTTTGATTAACTCTAAAGCCTTTTTAGGATTAAGCTCATTTTCAACCATAAATTGCCCGTAGAGGCTTTTTATAGACTTGTCTATATCTTTACTAGCCTTATCGTAATATCGCCCCAATTTAAGGACCACAGAATCAGCCTGACTTAATAGGTCTAGTAACCTATCCTCACTCCTCTTTTGCCAGTAGGTCTTCTTCTTCATCGTGACCTCCTAGATTTTTGTAAGCCTGCATGGACTTATCAAAGCTTTCTTGGTCTTCATTAGCCTTTTTCTCAATCTCATCGGATGGATTTGCAATGAAAGGTAGTAAAGACAACCTTGTTTCAGTTGATACATCCTGACTCAAGTTCTGGACAATTTGAGTAAGCTCAAGAATATTTTGAGGCAAGCTATCAGAAAATTGCATCTGAATCTGATTTCTAACTACTTCGCTATTGTTTATGATATTTAGGTAAGAAGCTATTAGATCCATACGCTTAGAAAGCGACTCCCTAAAATACATTTCCTTAGTGTTCCTAAGTTCTTCAGCAGTCAAAAGCTTAAGCCTTAGAGATATACCAGG
>NZ_CALGYW010000100.1 GCF_937934665.1 uncultured Anaerococcus sp. | reverse complement strand
TTTGCAATTGTTCCACTCTTTAACATCATAATTCCAAGAAGTACCGTATATCCAAGAACTCCGAATATGCTGGCATGAATATCTGTGGTTACATGAATCGTTTTTACAAGTACCGCATATATTCCAAGGCATATCATAAGAAACAATCCCTGAAGCCCAAGTGCAAATAATCCCTTGATATAATTTGTTCCAATCTGTCCCCATTCTTTATTTCCCATGGTTGCAAATGGAATTGCTGATACTGAGCTATACAAGCAAATTTCAATCATTCTTCCATAAGTTATTACGGTAATTATGATTGATACAACCTGGATTGAAAGCTTCACCAGTGAAGTATCCATTGCTATCAGTATCAGATTCCATAAGCTTTCATCTTTTAGATGATCTATCATTGCGGCCACATCCATAGCATCAAGGGATGCATTTGTATTTATCACTCCCGCCGCCTTAGTTACTAAATTCTGTGATACATCAAATACTGCCATCGAGAAGGTGAAAGCATTACTTACAAACCATACTGCTATCCACATCTTGATAATGTATTTAAAGAAATCAAATGTATCTGTATCAGAGTGCATATTATTTTTCTCCATGACCATGTTTATGAGTTCTATGCACAAGACGGCGGTTATGATAATTCCCGCTATAGGGATAACTACAGTATCGTTAATATTCTTTACAAAGCTGAACACTTCTGCATTCCAGCTACTTGGTGTTTTCCCGACTTCTGTAGCTACAAGACTTACATTCTCATTTATATCTAAGAACATTGCTTCAAGGTTTGCTTGGATAATTCCGATGAAAATCTCCTGAAAAAATTCAGTTATTTTGTCGAAAAGTCCAAACATATTTTATCTACCTCTTTCTTAATTAAGTGTATTTGCAAGTAAAGGTATAAGTTTCATTCCAATAAGAACAATACCTCCGCCTGCCATTAGCTGCTTGATCCCTTGTGATTTTGCTCCAGGGTTATCATTTCCATAACCCTCCATAAGGTTAATTACTCCCCATGCCCCTAAACCTGCACCAATTGCAGTAACTAAAGTTTTTAAAACTGCTATTCCTTCTGTAAAAAATGCCATATTATTTTTCCTCCTTATTTTCTTTTTCAATTTTATTCATATGTTTTACTATAAAATTCTTATATAGCTTGTCATTATTTCTTCTTTCCCTAATATAACCAAAGACATGGACAAGATCTCCAGCCTTTAGTTCCTTTGCTACTTCTGACCATTCACCATAAGCTGCACAGTTTGTATAGTGCCTTTTCCCATTCTTCTTTTCTACAAGGGAGAAATTTGTTACATTGATAGTTTCACCATCCCAGTCAAAAGAAGCTGTTTTTACCTCTCCTACTAGATTAGCTGTTACATTTTTCATATCTCTTTCTTTAAAATTTGCCATATTCTAATTCTAGCCTCCTCTTTTCTTTTTTGAAATAAAAAAAGCGACTGGACTTGTTTCTTATCCAATCGCTATAAATCAAATTTATTAACTTTGTTACTTTCTTTTTTGAAGGGCTTCTCACCTTAACCTTCATATCTTCACCTACAATCTTGTTATTATAGAATCTTTATTGAGCTTGGCCTTACCTTGTTTCTTCATATATTCTTCAATATCGAAGAAGTTTCTATCATCATAATCTTCAAGATGCTTATAATTTTTATGCTTGGTAATATCAAACTTCTCTGATAGAAATGGTCTTACACCTCTTAGTTGCATAATGCACTTGCTTCCATCCATTACAAAGAGTTCATCTTTAGTCATAAGTTCCTTGCCAGTTTTCTGATAGTTAAGCCCAAAAGACTTTTGATTACTTCTTGTTTCTGATGTATTGAATAGGTCAATAGTTTCCTTGCCTAAGGTTTCTGAAATCTCTTTTAAAGTACCATTCTCCTTTCCTCCTAAAAATAATGTGGTATCACAGTTACCAATAATAGTATCTGCATTATCTTTATATATGGCCTTTAGTTGTGATTGTGCTTGTAGAACTATGCAAGCACTTATTTCCCTAGAACGAATTGTCGCTATAAGCTTTTCAAATTTAGGGATTAGGCCAATATTTGCAAACTCATCAAGGAGACATCTAACATGAACAGGAAGTCTTCCGCCATAGACATCATCTGCCTTATCACAAAGTAGATTAAACATCTGAGAATAGAGAAGTGATACTACAAAATTAAAGGTATCATCTGTATCTGAAATGATGACGAATAAGGCTGTTTTTCTATCTCCTAGGGTATCAAGTTCCATTTCATCTTCACTCATTAGCTCTCTAAGTTCCTTAATATCAAAAGGAGCTAATCTTGCACCACAAGAAATTAAAATAGATTTTGCAGTTTTTCCTGCCGCTAGTTTATACTTGCGATATTGCTTAACTGCAAAATGGTCTGGATCCTTTTCTTCCAAGGCTTCAAACATATAATCTATTGCATTTTTAAAGTTTTCATCCTCCTCTCTAACCTCACTTGCATCTATCATGGCTAGTAGGGTTGTAAAGTTTTGTTCCTCCTTTGGAGTTTCATAAAATATATATCCTATAAGGGCTGTATAATAAAGTCTTTCAGCCTTTACCCAAAAATCCTCTCCTGCCTTTTCACCATCCCCCTTTGTATTTGCTATAATTGTCTGAACCAGCTTTAGAATATCTTTTTCACTTCTTAGGTAGGCAAAGGGATTATATTTCATGCTCTTATTAAAATTAATTGTATTAAGAGATTTTATTTCATAACCATTCACCTCTAACATTTTGCCACATTCATGAAGAAGACTTCCTTTAGGATCAGTTACTACATAACTTGAGTGTAGTTGCATCAAATTAGGTTTTACAAAGAATCTCGTCTTTCCAGAACCTGACCCACCAATTACAAGTACATTTTTATTTCTTGCATACTTAGGAATCTTTGGTCTACTATTCATGGTAATTCTTTCTGTTTCAGTTAGTAGAAGATTATTTCCAAAATCATCATCCATATATGGAGAAATATCCTTGGCATTACCCCATCTTGCAGAGCCATATTCAGTACCCTGCCTAAATTTCTTTGCATTTTTACCCTTGCTATATAAAATAAGTTTCACTATTCCAGCTAGGACAAGACCTACAAGCAAGTCCCTCGGATAAAAACTTGGAATATAGGTCATAGTTTCTATTTCCATGACCGCCTGGAATATACGGTCTATTAAGTCACCTCCTATATATGAATTTATATGGTGAGAGAGAATATCTCCTAAATAGAAAAATGCAAGATAGGGCATGTTCTTTTTAATAAATTCCTTCCCATCTTGCACATCAAATAAATCCTTTATGTCCTTTTTAATTTTTTCTACTATGCTCACAACCTCACCTCCTTAAGCCAGAGATTTCTTATCTTTCCTCACCTTTTTCTTTTATTTGACTATCTTTTTTTATAGTGTTATTATTAATAACTTTTTCTTTATATTCACTAAGAAGTGCAATAGTTGATTTCTTCTTTTTATTCAACTGCTTGTCTGAAAATCTTATAGGCTTTCCTTCAAGAATAAATTCAGATATATTAAGGAAATTCAAATCTTCATCATGGGGAATAATTTTAAAGACAGCATGGATAAAATGGCTTTCTCCCCCCAGCTTATAGGTCTGTCCATATACAGAAAGATTAAGAAATCCCTCATCATCTATAAGAAAATCTACTCCATTTTTAAAATCAGCAAGCTCTGCCAGCTCATATATATCCCATAGATTTATATTAATAACTTGCAAATCTTTATTTCTATGGCCTATATCCTGGTACTTATGAAGGACTACACAATCATAGTTATCTAGCTTTCTTAATTCCCCTAGAATCTTATTTATTTCTTCATTATGTTTAACTAAATCTCTTTCATCACAATTTATACAACTTTTCTTATTAAGCATTATCATCCAAGACCACCTCCTTCTAGATTTCTCCCATCTCTTTAAATAAGGAGAAAAGATATGCTCTTCCCTCAGGTCTAACTACTGTATAGACTCCGGGTTGTCCATTATATTTATTGATATAATCTTTTAATTTAAAGTAATCAGCTGCAGTTGAGTAATATCTTAGTTTCCCTTTTTGATTTCTATAAAGATAACCCCTATCAATGAGTATATTTATAAATCTATTTTGAGAAACTCCTAATTCTTTTGCAGTATCCCTAAGGCATATACAGTCACCTAAATCCATAAACTTATCAAAGAATTCTCCCTTGGGAATAAGACCTTCTAATTCTTCTGTCCTAGCTTCTATTTGTCTTAAGGCTACAAGATAGCCCCTTGCTAAAAGTTCTTGATCATTCATTTCCTCCTGTCCTGAAAAATATCCACCATGCTTTCTAATTGAAGGTAGAACTTCACTTGTTACCCAGTTTTTAAATCTTATGGCACTTTCAAGTTTACTTCCAAAAATCAGTGCATACATTCCAGACTCATTTATTACTATCAAATTCCTTCCTTGACCTGATACGGTAAAACACCGTTTCAGCTTATCTTCCTCATATACATGACTTGCAATCGCATCACTTGGTCTTTTGTATCCTAGAGCCTGGGCTATATCCATTCCTACAAACCATGGTTCATTATCTATAAGCATTGTCCTAACCTGTCCAAATTCAAAACTTTCAAATGTTTTTATTTTATTCATCTCTTTCACCTATCTTTCACCTAGAAGTAACTCTCTAGTTTTATTTAATTTTAATTTTCCTATTTCTCTTCTTATGTCCTCTCCTGCAATTTTTACTGGAATACACATCTCCCTAATTCTTGAATATATCCTTTCTTTATCAATATCATTACTTCCACTCATGATTACACCTAAGGGAATATTTGTTGAAATAATAGTGGGTTTCTTTGCTTCATATCTGGTATTGATAATCTGATAGACCATTTCATTTATATATTCTGTATTTCTTTCAATTCCAAAATCATCAAGAATGAGAAGTGGTACACTGCATAAGAGCCTGTAATATTCATTTTTATCTATATCAAAGCCACGCTTTTCAATATCATTTATTATCTGAGGGATATTTCTCATCTTCACCCTTATCTGGTATTCTTCAATAATTTTATTAGCAATACAAGCTGCTAAATATGTCTTTCCTGTTCCAACATTCCCATGAAATATAAGTCCATTATTATTTTTCGCAAGTTCTTTAAAGTTCTTAACAAAATTCTTTGCTATAATAACTTCCTGTCTTTCAGGCTCTATAATCTTTTCAAAACTATAGCTTATTAGATTTCTGCTAGTAGCAAAACATTCTTCTTTAAGCCTTCTGATGTGGTTTGCTATTTCTTCTTCCTTTCTCTTAGCCTCTGTTTCCCTATCACATCTACAATTTCGACTAAATATTATTTTTTTACTACCAAGACAAGCAAGGGGTTCTGAATCTATTTGTTCACCACATTGTCTACAATAAACATGGCCATCTCTTTCATGAGCCCTATTTGCATTAAAAGAAAATCCTACTCCATCAATTTCAATTATTTTTATTTTATCTTCCATTTTATCTACCTCTCTAATCATTTAAGTTCCATTCACTTTCATAGTCCGAGGGATCTCCCGTATAAGATTCCTCCCTCCTAAGCTTTCCTTCGCTCTTATCTTTTAAATACCAGGTCATAATTGTTGAAGCATGGTCTTTATAGGTTTTTCCTGTACTTTGCATATAGGCTGATAATCTTTCAATATAATCATTAAGATTAGGGATTTTATCTTCTAGTTTCATTTCTTCTTCATTAGAAATAATTACATTTAAGAAGGTTCCTTTTTTATCCTTCTCACTAAAATCAATATAACTATTATCAATCTTATTATTCTCTATATAGTTAGGTTGTCTTTTTGATAAGTCTAGACTTTCCTTTTTTGCCACTCTTGAATTATCAAAATCACCATTCTTGACTTGTCCTTTTGACAAGTCTTGATTTTCCCTTTTGATTGATCTAAGCTCTTCATTTCTAAAAATACTCATAAAATCTTTGACATAAATTTTAGTAGGATTACCCTGGCCTGCCCTCTTTTTTGTAATAAGACCAATCTTCTCAAGATCTTTAATAAGTTTTACTGCCTTTTTAATACCACAAGCAAGTTGTGCGGCTGTTTCCTCAACAGTAAAGTAGATATAAACCCTTCCATTTTCATCTACCCAGTTATTCTTATAAGATAAGGTACTCCTTGACAGATACATGGA
>NZ_CALGYW010000099.1 GCF_937934665.1 uncultured Anaerococcus sp. | reverse complement strand
AGCCTATGATTAAGCTAACTGATGTTTTTAAATCGGTCGATGAAACCTTAAGGGCAAGTTTTAAGAATATAAAGGCCTATAAAGAGAGAATTAACAAGCTTGATAGGTCGGTTATGAGTGTGGAGCTTATAAGTTTTTCTACAAGTCCCCACTCTAGGTCCATCATTAACAAGAGTATAGATTTGGATATTATTTATTTTTCTAAAAATAATAGTGTCGGTGAAGCACTTATTGCAGCTGATAAGCTGATGAGTGCTTTTTCTATGGGCTTATCTGTGAGGGCTTACGATAAGGACGGGGCCATGGTCGATAAAAGGCATATACATTGTCTTAAGGCCCCAGAATATAAACTGGTAGGCCAAGACCTGCACTTTCTAGTGAGGTTTGACTTCGCTGATGAGTTTGATCCAGAATATCTTGCTGATGATAAGGAGATGAAACCTATCGATAAGGATTACGAGCCTGGTCAGGTTGATAGACGGCCTCCTAAGTCTGATAAAGATGTAGAAAATAGGGATTTTGTCGAAGATGTCAAGTTCGAGACCGATGAAGATAAGAAAAGTTATGAAGAAGAAAAAATCAAGCTTATGCAGAGCTTGAAATTAGAATATGTAATTATGGAGGTATAGATGCCAACTATAGGTATGCCACAAATTAAGATTGCTTTCGAGTCTCAAGGACTTACTGCAATCCAAAGGAGCGAGAGGGGAATTGTCCTTCTTTTGCTTAAGGGAGAAAATGAGGAAGAACAGGGCTCTTATAGGATGAATACACTTCTGGATTTACCAGAGGAAGTGCAATTTTCTGAGAAGAATGCCCAGCTAATTAGACTTGCTTTTCAAGCTAGACCTAACAGGATTCTAGTTGAAGTATATGGAGATACAAATCCGCTAGCTAGTCTTTTAAAGAAATATGAACTAATTAAATTTAATTACTATGCAGCACCAAATGCACCTGAAGAAGATGTTGAAGCTATCAAGACTTGGCACAGTCAAATGATTGAAAAGAAAGATAAGACTATAAAATTTGTAGCCTTTGATTATACTGCTGATGACGAAACAGTTATAAACTGGTCTACTGATAGGATTGTTTATGATGGTGTGGAATATACAGGTCAAGAATTTACTGCCCTTGTAGCAAGTGAGCTTGCAGGCCTGCCACTTACTAGGTCTTTTACCTACTTTGAATGGCCACTAATTTCTGAGGCAAGCTTACCTTTTGCTGATGATGAGGACAAGGCGGTCAACGAAGGTAAACTTTTCCTTACTTACGATGGTGAGGTCTACAAGATAGCAAGGGGTGTAAACTCTCTTACAACTTATAGTGATAAGAAGGGCGAGGATTTCTCAAAGATTAAGATTGTCGATGCCATGCACCTTATCAAGGATGACATTAGGGAGACTTTTGAGAAGTTTTATGTAGGTAAGATTCTCAATTCTTATGCTAATAAGCAACAGTTTATAGCTATGATAAACCGTGTTTATTTCGTGGAATTGAGGGGGACTGTCCTAGAAGAATCTGATAGAAACCGTGTTGATATAGATGTGCCAGCACATATGAGATATGCCATTAAGCGTGGGGCTAATGTTGATGATATGACTGAGCAGCAATTAAAAGAGTTTAATACTGGCTCTAACGTCTTCTTAGATGGATATGTTTCCTTGCTTGATGCTATGGAAGACCTATATATCAATTTTTGGAACGAATAAGGGGTGATTAAATGACTGAAAATAGAGGTTTTAGAAGAATTGCAGGTGCTTGGGGTACTCTGCATATAGATGGTGAAGCTATTTTTGAGGTTGTTTCTTTTGAGGCTAGTGTTGAAGTCCAAAGGGGCGATGTTCAAATAGGGATTAATGTTGATTCAAAGATGACTGGCCTTGCTGGGTCTGGTCAATTTGTTGTCAAACATGTTTATACTAGAGGGATTGAAAAATATCTTTCCGCTGTCAAGGCTGGACGTGATCCAAGATTTTTAGCGTCTGTTTGTCTTGATGACCCTGACGCTGTTGGAGGTCAAGTAGAAAGAATTAATATAGGTAACTGCTGGATTAATAACTTACCTTTGACTA
>NZ_CALGYW010000098.1 GCF_937934665.1 uncultured Anaerococcus sp. | reverse complement strand
CTGACGTCGATAAGACTTTGCCGGCTTTTGATGTTGAATTAGGGTCTGCGGTTAGCTTTTATGAAAAGCCTAATAATCAGGATTCATATATAAAATTTTTCGAAGGTGTTGTTTGGTCTAAGACTGTAAGAGATAACACAATTGATATGGATATTTCTTGCTATGATAAGTCAATCTATCTAAACAAAAATCAAGCTGAAACTCAAGTTTTTACCAAAAAGAGTGCTGACCAAGTGGCATCACAAATAATCGGAGAGCTAGGGCTTAAGGCTGGCAAGCTTGCTCCTACAGGTACAGACGATTACAACCTAAGAGATAAGACAGGCTATGACGCCATAATGGAGGCCTATGATAAGGATAGTAAGAAGACTGGAAAAGTTTATAAACTGGTCGATATCGACGGGGTTATAAATGTCTTTGAAGCTGGAGAAATGGTCGATATTGTCTTAGAGGAACTTAACGAGCCTATCCCTGGTAAGCTTTTAGATACGTCTTTTAAAGAGTCTATGGACGAAGTAGTAAACGAAGTTAAGGCTTTAGAAGATGAAAAGAAAGATGAAAAGAAGGATGCAGGTAAGGATTCTGGAAGTCAAGAAAGATATGGCAAACTCCAAAAAGTCCTTAAGGGCGATTCTTCGGAACTTGCTGGTCTTATGCAGGGAGCAAAGAAAGAGGTGGATGTTAAGTGCATAGGCGATTGGTCTATGGTATCTGGCAAGTCCATCATGCTTAAGTCTTCGATTATATCTGGCAAGTTTTATATAGAAAGTGATAGCCATAGCTTAGATGATGCCGTCCATACTGTGGACATGAAACTTGTAAGCAAGTTAGGAGGTTAGATGGAAAGTATTGTAAGAGATGTTAAGGATTTGAAGGGTAGGAAAGATGCATCTGAGATAGGGATTGTAACTTCAATTAAGCCCTTTGCCTTTACTATAAACGGTGTTGAATACTCATCTGAAGATTTTGTTATCTATCTACCTGCTGTGGATAGGATTAAGCAATGGGAAGAGATTCTTGTTGAAACTCAAGACCCCAATCCTCACTTAGCCCATAGTGTTAATAAAGGCAAGGCCTTTGTGGATATTGGCGACTTGGAGCTTGAGCCAGACCAGTATGAAAGACGCTTCATTGTCGGTGACCTTATTGATGTGACTGATAGGGGCGATTCTTTTATAGTCCATGGTAGACTTATCAAGATTGGGGAGGAAAAAGAAATCCATCCTCAAGTCCATAGGCAGTAGGAGGGTAGGATATGAATATTTTACCTAAGTCTATGTCTTATGTAGAAGAGATAGATATTGAAGAAGAAATTTTAGAGCGTGAAGGATTTTGTGAGTATGCTTACGACTTTGAAAATAACACGCTTAAGACGAGAAATGGCAGGCACTATTATGTGTATGGAAATGAGGCTATGAAGATATGGATATATAAGGCCATGATTACTAGCCGATTTAAGCATAGTGCTTATACTGATAGATTTGGAACTGAAATTTACAGTCTGATCGGTGAAGTTATATCATCGAAGTTTAAAGAGGCTGAAATTAAGAGATATATCAAAGAGGCGGTTATGGTGCATCCTTTTATGGTGTCGATTAATAAAATCAAGATGAAACCCTATAAGAGCGGACTAGAAGTAGATGTGTACTATACTACCGTCTTTGATGATGAGATTGTGAGGGTGTCTTGCAAGGTACAGATAGAGTAAGATTAAAAAGTTTGTCCTGGATGGAAATTTCAGACAGGATGAAAGAAGATTTGAAGAACCCTCCTAATAAAGTCGAGGGTTCTTTTGCTGCGGATAATATCCAAGCCGTGGCTAAAGAAATAGCAAAATACTACGACTATGTTGATTGGCTAGTGGATATGCACTTTGCTGAAACAGCTACAGGTGAATTTCTTGATGCTAAGGCAAAGGAAGTCGGGGTTTTTAGGAGAACAAAGACTAAGGCTAGTGGGATAGTGACCTTTAAGGGCAAACCTAATACTTTTATACCTGCTGGCTTTAGGGTCTATGCTGGAGAAAAAGTCTTTTATACTACTAGACCTGCTTATATAGGCCAAAACGGCAAGGTGGATGTGGAGGTTGCATCTGATGGTGAAGGCTTAGGTACTAATGCTGGAGCTTATGAGATAAATAATTTTCCTTACTTAACAGGTCTTGAAAGTGTAGAAAACGCTGAAGCCATAACAGGTGGAGCTGACATAGAAGATGATGAGAGCCTAAGGGAAAGGACTCTTCTAAAAATGCGATACCCTGGTACTTCTGGCAACAAATACCACTACATGCACTGGGCTATGGAAGTTGACGGGGTCGGTCGTGTCAAGGTCTTTCCACTTTGGAAAGGGGCAGGGACTGTTAAGGTATCAATCCTAGATAGTAATCAGAAACCTGCTAAGGAAGACTTAATCAAGAAGGTAGCCTATCATATAGACCACGGTGGAGAAAGGGATGGTGAAGCCCTAGCACCTATAGGAGCTTATCTGACTGTGGATACGGCCAAGCTTAAGAAGATAAGTATCAGTGGCAGGATTGACCTTGCTATGGGGTCGGCAAAGACTAAAAGTATTGTGGCCGAGGAATTAAAAAAGGACCTACAAGCCTATATTGATTCTGAAATATCCTATAAGAAAAACCGCTTGACTGTGGCCAAGGTTATAGATTTGTGCTACTCAATACCTGGTGTATCGGATATAGTTTCACTTACTATTGATGGGGCAACTGATTCGGTAGAAATCGGCGAAGAAGAAGTATTTGAAGTTGGTGAGGTGGTCTTATCATGAGAGGTGACCGCTTTAAGAAAAGGCTGCCTAAATTTGTAGGCTTAATTCCTGACCTTGATGATACCTTTTATGCTGAAGATAAAGAGTTTTATAGGACAGATAAGAAGCTTAAAGGCTTTATGTATGGGCTTATTGCAAGCCTTATGGCTGGCAATGAGGATGTGCTTGATTATCTGACACGCTTTGAAAAAGACTACAACCTAGAAGGTGTGGGGTCGATTGAGGATAGGATAAAACAAGTCTTGCTTAAGATAGGGGCTAAGAAAGTCACTACTGAAGAAGTTATCCTTGATATATGTAAGACATTTGGCCTACCTGCAAGGTATACGCCAAAATATGAAGAATATGCCTTTTTGCTAGATTTGGTATTAGGTGAAGAAGGGGCTGACCTTGATAAGCTTAATAAGGCTATAAGAGAGGTGGCTCCTGCCCACTTGGAAGATAGGGTTCATATCCATTTTGGAAGAGATTTAGTTTTAAAATCCCAACACGGTCTGGACTCATACCTTATCTGGCTTTGTGGGGAAAATCTTTGCGGAGATGTACCTTATATTC
>NZ_CALGYW010000097.1 GCF_937934665.1 uncultured Anaerococcus sp. | reverse complement strand
AATCGTGCTGACAGAAGTATCATTTACTTCTACCAACACGATTTATTATAGAACCAGTATTTACACTCGGGAGTGGTTTTTTGAATCTTTTAAATATTAGATTTTATAGCATGCCAGCTTTTCTAAGGACATTTTCTGCCTGCCTGCATATGGCTTCAGACTCTTTTATCAGTTGGAGTAATTGAGGTCTAACGTGGGCTATCTCCTTTGGACTGTTTTTTAGTAAGAATTTAGCTCCGGCTGTTGTTATCCTATTTTTCTCTATTGTCTCTTGTAATTTAATATAGGTGGCTTGTTTTTTCCTTACTTTCTCTAGGCTTGCTTTTTTAGATTTAATCTCACCTTCAAGCTTGTTTGATTTCTTAATAAGTTTTGCCATATTAACAAAGGCTTCTTCATTAAGGATTTTTTTGGCTAGGTGGACTACAGAATATAGGTCGTTGTAGTAGGTTAAGAACCTATCTTCATAGTCATCTATTGAGTAAACTGTCCTATTTGTAGGGTCAGAAGGGTTCATAACAATTGATTTTGTGTATGGATACTTGCCTGTTTTTCTAAGGGCGTAGCCTGCACTAATTGTATCTTTTGGAGACCAAGAATAACCCCACATTAAGTCATCTACTAGGTTTGTATAGTGGCCAACTTGTGGGTTTTTAAACCTTCTTTCCATATCAGCCTTGTTTCTATCTATATAAGCTTCCATTTCATTTCTAGACTTTAAACCTAGAGACCTTAGGTAATCAAAAACTGGTTTTTCCTCATCCCACCATTGTCTTATAGCTTCCTTAGTTGTTGGGTCGCTATAAGACCAGGCTAGGTTTTCGTATGAAGGGCCATAGACAGAAGAGTGCTCTATATACTGGCTAGAATAGTTGGCATTGGCCTGGGCTACAGCCATATCGTAGTCAGATATACCAAAGACAGCTAGGCTTTTGACGTCAATACCACCCTCTTTTTGTCTTTTTTCGTTTATGGCCTCTAAGCTTTCTATGGATATTTTCATGTTTTCTAGACTTCTTGAGTCATTTTCGTCTATTTTATTGCCTATGCGGTTTAACTCTAGGTATTTTGGAGCTGTGCTAGGTTCATAGTTCATACCGTTTTTATTAGGGATACTTTTAAAAACTTCTATAGCTTCATAAGAACCATTTGCTTCAAAAAATTCTACAGAACCCTTATCCCACTGGGCCTTGGCTTCTGCTATTTCACTTTCAGAGACTTCTACAACAGCTTCTTTTTCTAAAGCCTTGATATCTTCTTGGAGCTTGTCGTATTCTTGGTCTAGAGAATTAACTTCAGCTTCTAGATTTTGTAAGTCTTTAACTGTGTACTCGCTTTTGTCATTAGCTATATTTGTATTTTCTAGGTTTTCTTCGTAATTTTGTTTGTATTCCTTCTTTTTATAGATAGAGTCCGGGTTAATTTCAGGATTGTCTCTTTCTTCCTCATACCACATGAATTCATCGATATAGGCATCGAATTGATCATTGGCATAGGATGTGGATGCACCCTGGATTATAAATCCAGTTGCAAGTGCAGCCATTAGGGCCAAATTTTTACCTTTCATTTTTTATCTGCGAATAATCGCAAACATCCTTATTAGATTTTATTAATAGCTCTGAGTCTACTTCTACTACCATTATAATCTATGTCAAGATAAATTACAAAAGTTTAGTGTCTTTTTCTAGATATATAATATATCTTATAAATTATAAGAAAAGGATGGAGGAGTGACAGGAGCGACTTTCCTTGATTTACAGAGCATGGGGCCTGCCTTTATTAAAGAAATATTCCCTTATTTGGTGGAGTTTTAGTGTGGATATTTAAGATTTGGTTAGCATATAAAAAGGATAAGTGACTTTTTTATGATATTTTTAAGCTATGGTGCTTACAAGAAAAAATTATCAGGATAAAAACTTAGTTATCCTTTATTTGTGTGGTTTTGATAGGAGAAAAAAATAAACCTTTTCATTAATAAAAAAGTATGTTATAATAAAACTAATAAAAGACCTCAAGAAAAAGTCTTGTTTTGAAAATAAAACGATTTTTATCTTTGATAAAAGTTTTAACTTAGCTAGGGCTTATTTAGTAGGTTTTTATAAAATCAATAATAAAAGCTTATAAAAGCAAAGGGAGTGTGGTAGAGATAGCAGGCTAAAAACTAAAAAATGATGGAAGGAACAGAAAAAATACATATGTAGGAGATTTTATGAAATATTTAAAAGAATTTTGTTATTTACTTTTTTTCTTATTATTAGGATTCATTGCTAAAAAACTAACTGGTCTACCAATCCCAGAACCAGTTTTTGGTATGATTTTCCTCTTTATTGCCCTTTGCACAAAGATGTTAAAGGTAGAAGATATTGGAGAAACATCAGATTTCCTAACATCAATCCTTGCCTTTACCTTCACTCCACTAGGTGTTGGTCTTATGGTTCAATTTGATGTTATTAGGGATAATGCCCTAAAGATTCTTATAGTTATGACTATATCATGTCTAGTGACCATGGCTATTACAGCTAAAATAGTTGAACTAGTACAAAAAGCGAGGAAATAATATGAGTGATTTTTTAAATACTTATGTAGCAGATAATGAATTTTTTGGAATAATCCTTTCTATAGTAATGTTTAGGATAGGGATGCGTATTAATAAGAAAACAAAAATTGCAATCTTAAACCCACTTTTACTTGCGATTGTGTTTTGTATAATTTTCTTAAAGCTAACTGGCATTACCTACGAAAACTTTAATAAGGGTGGAAAATACATTTCCTTTATGATAGCACCTATTACAGTTGCTCTTGTAGTAAGTCTATATAGAAACATTGAAAAATTAAAGGAAAACTTAGTACCAATTTTAGTTGGGGTCTTTGTTGGATCTTTTGTAGCGATCTTATCAGCCTATCTTCTATCAAAAGCCTTTGGCTTTGAAAGAGATTTGACCCTTTCTATGATGCCACAATCTGTAACAACTCCTATAGCTAAGTCCCTAACAGAGGAATACGTAGCTAAATTTGGGGCAGATGATGTGACAATAAAAACCTACGCAGCTATTACCGCTATAACAGTTATCCTAAGGGGAACTGTTGGAGCAATTTTTGCCCCAAGCGTAATGAAGTTAATGAAAGTTAAAGACCCAGTTGCCAAGGGTATAGGCATAGGTACATCAAGCCACGCTATGGGTACATCAAAAGCCATTGAAATGGGAGAAGTAGAAGGAGCTATGAGTGGTCTATCTATAGCAGTAGCAGGTATCTGCACTGTAATCTTGATGCCACTATTTATAGTAATATTTTTCTAGGAAATAAGTATATAGAAACTAAGGTTTATCATTTGGTAGCCTTAGTTTTTTTATTTATCGAAAACGGTTTAAACTTAAGATAAATCCAAATAAGGATTGACAATAAATAAGTTTAAGAGTATTATTTATATGTAATCTCTACTCCGTAGTATAAACGGGGTCAATAGTCCACAGGGAGGTGAAAATATGAATAATTACGAAGCAGTATTGATTTTCAAGACTGAACTAGCTGATGCTGACAGAAATGCTCTTCTAGATAGATTTAAAGGTCATATCGAAGAAAACGGCGAAGTTGTATCAGTTGATGACTGGGGAAGAAGAAGACTTGCTTATGAGATCGATGATCTTAAAGAAGGTTACTACTATATAGTAGACTTTAAGTCTCAACCAGACCACATCAAAGAATTTGAAAGAAGACTAAGACTTTCAGATTTCGTTCTTAGATACATGGTTATAAGAAAAGAGGACTAATATGAATAAAGTGTTACTAATAGGACGCCTTGTTAGGGATCCTGAGTTAAGATATACCCAAGCAAATCAAGCGGTATGCACATTCACATTAGCAGTTGATAAGAGACTAAGTCGAGAAAGAAGAGAAGAAGCGGAAGCAGCTAATCGTCCAACAGCGGATTTTCCAAGGATAACAGTTTGGGGTAGGCAGGCAGAAAACGCCTCAAGATACCTCTTTAAAGGAAGTCAATGCGCAGTAGAAGGTAGGATCCAAACCGGAAGCTACCAAGATAGGGAAACAGGTAAGACAGTCTATACAACAGATGTTGTCGCAGATAATGTTGAGTTTTTAGGATCAAGATCAGAAAGACAAAGTCATAGCTCAAATCCTGGTGATAACCAAGATGTCTACCAAAACAACTATTCTCAAACAAATTCTTATCAAAACAATCAGGCAAGTGGTCCATCCACAAACGATGATTTTTTTGATGATGACTTTACTGAAATCCAAGACGATGGCAGAATTCCATTCTAGAGAAATATAAGAGAAAGGAATTACAATGGCAAGAAGATTTAAACCAAGAAAAAAGGTTGATCCATTTGTTAAAGACCCATCAAAGGTAATAGACTATAAAGACATTGAAACTCTTAAGAGATTTATTACTGACAGAGGTAAGATTCTTCCAAGAAGAGTTACTGGTCTAAATGCAAAACACCAAAGAGAAATCACAAGAGCAATCAAGAGAGCTAGACAAGTAGCCCTATTGCCTTACGAAGAAAACTAAGAGAATATAAACAAAAAATTTCAATAAGCAAGCTGGGAGCATCGCTCCCTTTTTTATTTGCTATAAAACATGAATATTAAATATATAAAAGTATAGTTATAGATATAATTAAATAATAAAAGGAGGAATTATGTTAATTGTTATTATTTCTCTAATTGTAGCCATTTTGGCCCTAGTTCTAATGGCCTTTACAATTAAAGAGAGAATCCTTCCTGTATCAAGTGGTTCAAAAAGAATGCACGAGATATCAGGATACATCAAAGACGGAGCAATGACCTTCATCGCAAGCGAGTATAAGTTCATCGTTGCCTTCGTAGTAGTTGTATCAATCCTAATTGCGATATTCCTAGACATAAGAATCATGGTCTGCTATATAATAGGCTCATGTTTCTCAATGCTAACAGGATTTATAGGAATGAGAACAGCTACTGAAGCCAACGCTAAATGTGCAAACGAAGCTATGGAAGGTGGCACAAACAGAGCCCTCAAACTTGCCTTTGCAGGTGGATCTGTAATGGGATATGCAGTAACAGGACTTGGTTTTTCAGGTCTATTGATCTGCTATCTAATCTTTAAAGATCCTGCAATAGTAATGGGTTACTCACTTGGAGCATCATCTGTTGCCCTATTTGCTAGAGTTGGAGGCGGTATCTATACAAAGGCTGCCGACCTTGGAGCTGACCTTGTAGGAAAGGTAGAAGCAGGTATTCCAGAAGATGACCCAAGAAACCCAGCAGTAATCGCAGATAACGTTGGAGATAACGTAGGTGACGTTGCAGGAATGGGAGCAGACTTATTTGAATCCTATGCCGGAGCAATCATCTCAGCTATCACCCTAGGCCTAGTGTCATACGGCGAAGCAGGACTAAACTTTACCCTACTACTAACAGCCATAGGAATACTAGCATCTTTAGTAGCAAGTTTCTTATTTACAAACAAAAACCATAAAGACCCACAAAAGGGCCTAATGATGACAATTTACGTTTCAGGTGCAATTGTAATAGTTGCAGCAGTGATCTTATCCTTTGCCTACTTCGGCAACGTAAAAGCAGCACTTGCAATAATTACAGGAATCATAGTAGGAATTGCAATTGGTCTTTTAACAGAAGTATATACATCAGATAAGTTTAAATATGTAAAAAATATTGCTGAAGAATCAAAAACAGGTGTTGCAACCAACATTATCGCAGGTCTCTCAACAGGAATGTTATCAGCAGTTGGTCCAATCATCCTAATCGCCCTAGGTATCATCGTAGCCTTCTGGGCAGACGGAGTATTTGGTATAGCCCTATCAGCAGTAGGAATGTTATCAACAACAGCCACAACAGTATCAGTAGACGCCTACGGCCCAATCACAGACAACGCCGGCGGAATCGCTGAAATGGCAGCCCTACCAAGCCATGTTAGAGACATCACAGACGAACTAGACTCAATAGGAAACACAACAGCAGCCATAGGTAAAGGCTTTGCAATCGGCTCTGCAGCCCTAACAGCCCTATCCCTATTCGTAACCTACTCAGAAACATTAAACCTAGAAACAATATCAATTCTAGATTCCCACGTAGTAGCTGGAATGTTCATAGGCGGCATGCTACCATTCCTATTTACAGCACTCACAATGAACTCTGTAGGAAAAGCAGCCACAGAAATGATCAATGAAGTAAGAAGACAATTTAGAAATGATCCAGGCCTACTAGAAGGAACAAGCGAACCAGATTACCAAAGATGTATTGAAATCTCAACATCAGCTTCCTTAAAAGAAATGATCCTACCAGGCGTTTTAGCCATAGTAGTACCAATCTTTGTAGGACTTGTCTTTGGCCCAACAGCCCTAGGTGGA
>NZ_CALGYW010000096.1 GCF_937934665.1 uncultured Anaerococcus sp. | reverse complement strand
AACTTGGATATTATTTCTTTCTATCATGGATGCTTCTTTTAAAGGCTTGTTTTCCTCTTTTCTCTACACTACCATTCTTTTTTCTTTTGCCTTTTATTGGTAGAAGTTTTACTTCTAAAGTCCCATCTTTAAATCTTCTGTAGAGTGTTCTTGAACTCAATGATAGTTTTGTTTCACCCCTGCCTACTATTACATCAGGTGTCCATCCTTTATTTACTTTGTCAAGAACATAATCATATTCTTCATCGCTTAATTGCTTAGTTTTGGCTCCACATTTTTACTTGTTTTTCTTGTAGTTTTCATAGTATTCTTGTATAGTTGAACCTTTTTTTAACCAATTTATTACGTTGTATATGGTTTGTCTTGCCCTTGATAGGTATTTTGCTATATTTGTAACTTTTTCTCCAGATTTATAGTATTGCTCTATCCAAATTAACTCTTTTATGATAAGATTATTGTAAGCCATTATGATACTCCTTAATGTTTTCGTGTAATTTAAGTGTATCATAAATGGCTTTTTATTTCATTTAAAAGTGTCTAGCTTAATTTCACTATCCAAGTTTCAAAATATTTTGAATCCTTAATTTCTAATTGGTAATACATATATTCTCCGGATTGTCTTATTAAATGTATTATCCAATTTAGTTTTTATATGTACATTTATATTTGATCACTTTTGTACATTCTTATTTTAGCATTTACAGTCTTTGCTACCTTTGACTAGCTTGCCCACCTGTTACGCCTTGTATTCTGTTCCTGTTCGTCAAGGCACGATTTCGCTATTGCATCTTCTCTCCTACACGTCGCCGTGTAAAACTTGCAAGTCGCTATGGGATTCGTCAACAACCACGATACTTAGGGAATTTACAACTCAGCATTAGAACATGGCCGTCATACAAGAAAAAACACCCCTTAAGGGGTGCCCTTTATTTAAATTATAATCTAAATAAACCAAGCCCATAGCCGCGAAAATGGGCTTATTAGCTTAAACTAGCTCGATGATAGCGCGTTCTGATCCGTCGCCTCTTCTTGGTCCTAGTTTTAGTACTCTTGTGTATCCACCGTTTCTGTCTTCGTATTCTGGTGCGATTTCAGAAAATAGTTTTTGTACAAGTTTTGGCTCGTAAAGATAGCTTGCTGCTTGTCTTCTTGTGTGAAGTGTGTTTCTCTTACCTAGAGTTATCATTTTTTCTGCCATTTTTTGAGTTTCTTTGGCTCTTGATAAGGTAGTTTCTATTCTGCCGTGTTCAAATAATGAACCCACTAGGTTTCTTAGCATAGCATCTCTATGGTCTGTTCTTCTACCAAGTTTTCTTTTGCCTGCCATATTTCCTCCTATTCATCTTTTAGGGAAAATCCAAGATCATGGATTTTGTCTATTACTTCAGTTAATGATTTCTTTCCGAAGTTTTTGATTGTCTTTAGTTCTGATTCTGGAACTTCAATTATATCAGCCACTGTATTGAAGCCTGCTCTTTTTAGGCAGTTAAATGATCTTAATGATAGGTCTAACTCTTCTATAGTTTTTTCTAGATCTTCATTAATATCTTCTTCTACGTCTTCTTCTTCTACTTCGACTTCTTCTGGTGGGAATGTCTTTCCAGGTAGTTCTTTGAAGAAGGAGAAGTTGTCCATTAAGATTGATGAACCTTCTGCTAGGGCTTCTTGTGGAGTTACTGTTCCATTTGTCCATACTTCTATGATTAGCTTATCATAGTCTGTTGATTCTCCTACCCTGGTGTTTTCAACTGTGAAGTTTACTTTTTCTACTGGGGTGAAGGATGAATCTATAGCGATAGTTCCAATAGGATCTTTTTCATCTTTGTTCTCTTCAGATATCCTATAGCCATTTCCATTTGTAACATCCATTGCTATTAGTAGCTTACTTTTATCGTTTACTGTTGCTATATAATGGTCTGGATTGGCTATTTCAACTAAGGCATCTTCTTTTATATCTTTGGCTGTTACTATCTTTGGTCCTTCAATTTCTAGAAATAAGGTTACATCTTCGTCTGAATGTTTTTTTACATTTAGACCCTTGATGTTTAGTATTATTTCAGGAACGTCTTCAACCACTCCATCAATTATAGAAAATTCATGAAGTACTCCATCGATTAGTATTTTTGAGACGCTAGAACCAGGTAAGGATGATAAAAGCACCCTTCTCATGCTGTTCCCAATGGTTGTACCATATCCTCGCTCAAGTGGATATAGGGCGAATTTTCCATAGTGGTCTTCTTCGTTTATATCCAATATTTCTATATTTGTTTCTATTTTATCGATCATGGTAGCTCCTTAGTTCTAACTATTATTTAATCTACTTAGAGTAGAACTCTACTATCATACGTTCTTCAACAGGTATGTCGATTTCTTCTCTTGTTGGGAACTTTTCTACTTTTACTTTTAGGTTTTCTATATCGCTATCTAACCATTCAACTACACCAAATGATGCATTTACTTCTTTGATGGCTTTAAATAGTGTGTTTGTTCTAGATTTTTCTCTAACTTCGATAACATCGCCTTCTTCTACTAGGTATGATGGGATGTCTACTTGCTTACCATTTACGAGTAGGTGACCGTGTGTTACGATTTGTCTTGCTTCTCTTCTTGTTCTTGCAAGGCCTGATCTAAATGCTATATTGTCAAGTCTTCTTTCACAAAGGATTATAAGTTGTTCACCTGTTTGACCCTTCATTCTGCTTGCCTTGTCATAGTAGCCTCTAAATTGTTTTTCACTTACGCCGTAAATAAATTTAGCTTTTTGTTTTTCTCTTTGTTGCATACCATATTCAGATAGTTTGCTTCTTCTTCTTGGAAGAGCTCTATTTGAAGAACCTGTGTATCCTAGGTAGGCTGGAGAAATTCCTAAAGCTCTAGCTTTTTTGTATACTGGATCTTTGCTTACTGCCATAATATCTCCTTATTAAACTCTTCTTCTCTTTGGTGGTCTACATCCATTGTGTGGAATTGGTGTTAC
>NZ_CALGYW010000095.1 GCF_937934665.1 uncultured Anaerococcus sp. | reverse complement strand
GGCCGTTATGCTTGGATGTGGGATGATGGAGATAGAAGACACTACAAGATGCTCCGCGGAAGACTTGAGTTTAAACATGTAGACTTCTCCTACGATGGTAGAAACCAAATCCTTAAAGATGTATCTTTTTATGCAGAGCCAGGAGAAAAAATTGCCTTTGTAGGATCAACTGGAGCAGGTAAGACTACCATAACCAACGTTATAACCAGATTTTATGAAATAGATAATGGATCAATCCTGGTAGATGATATAGATGTAAGAGATATCAAAAAAGATGCCCTTAGACGTGCCTTTGGTATGGTTCTTCAGGAAGTAAATCTCTTTACGGATACCATTGAAGGTAATATCAAATACGGAAGATTAAGAGCATCGGATGAGGACATTAAGTCGGCTGCTAGACTTTCTGGAGCAGATTCCTTTATAAAAAGACTCCCAGAAAACTATAACACTGAGATTAAGGGAGATGGTTCAAGCCTATCAGACGGTCAAAACCAGCTGATTTCAATATCAAGAGCAGCTATAGCAGAACCTGCCATGTTAATTCTAGACGAGGCAACTTCATCTATAGATACTGCTACAGAAAAAGATGTAACAGAAGCTATGGATAATCTAATGACAGGATCAACTTCTATAGTTATAGCCCACAGACTATCAACCATTCAAAACTCTGATGTAATCATGGTTATGGATAATGGTAGGATAATAGAACGTGGTAATCACGAAAAATTAATAAAAGAAAAGGGAACCTACTGGCAACTTTATACCGGTAAGCTTGAACTTGATTAAATAAGACCTCTCATTCCACTTAGGATTGGGAGGTTTTTGTGTCATAATAATTTTAGGAGATTGTATGTTTAAGATATTTGTGGTTGATGATAGCCAGATTATTTCAGAAAAATTAAAAACTGAGCTTGAAAAATGGGGCTTTAGAGTTATCCTTGCAGATAATTTTGAAAGAGTTTTTGATATTTTTAAAGGGGAAAAGCCGGACCTTGTGGTTATGGATATTGGTCTTCCATTCTATGATGGATATTTTTGGACAAGGAAAATTCGTGATATTTCAAATGTGCCTATAATATTTTTATCCTCAAAGGAAGATACCATGAATAAAATTATGGCCATGGAAATGGGAGCAGATGATTTTGTGAGTAAACCCTTTGAAATGGACCTTTTACTTGCAAAAATCAAGGCACTTTTAAGAAGAACTTACGATTATAAGGAAAGTTTATCCAGGCTTGAAATTAAAGGGCTAATCCTAGATTTAAAGTCCATGACTCTTATTTTTGGCGAAAAGAGTCTTGACCTATCTAAAAATGAATTTAAAATCCTAGAAACCCTTATGGTAAATAAGGGCAATGTTGTCTCTAGAGATAGGCTTATGACAAGTTTGTGGTCAACAGATATTTACATTGACGATAATACTCTAACAGTTAATATTTCTAGGTTAAGAAAGTCTTTGTCAGAGCTTGGGGTAGATGATTTTATAAAAACCAAGCAGGGATTGGGTTATTATGTCGAGGATTAATGATTTTTTGGAAGAAAATAAGGTATCTTTTATTTTCTTTTTTATAATTAATCTTACTTATTTGCTGGTATTTTTTACTTACGACCTAGAAAAATTTCCAGTTATTTATGGTTTTTTCATAAACCTCTTTGTTTTCTTATCCTATTTTCTTTATAAGTATTTTAATAAAGAAAATCTTACTTTTAGAGAAATTTCAAAAAATCCAAGCCAGAGGGATAGGATAATTCTAGAAGAATTAGAAAATCTTGATAAAAAATACAAAGACCTCTTACTTGCCTATAATAAAATGGAAGGTGATATGAAGGATTTTTATGGGCTGTGGGTTCATGAAATAAAGACTCCTGTTGCTGAAAACAAGCTCATCTTAGCTGATAATCAGCCAGACCTTGAATTACTTATAAAAAATAATAAGAGGATTGAAGATTATTTAAACATTCTCCTTGGCTTTGTAAGGTACAATTCAAAAACCAACGACTATGTCTTTAAGGAAGTAAGAATTGAACCTTTGGTCAAGGAAATAATCAGAGAAAAGTCTTACGATTTTATTTCCAAAAAAATTAGCTTGGATGTGGGCGACCTTGGATTTATGACTATAAGTGACGAAAAATGGCTAGGTTTTATTATCAGTCAGCTTTTAAATAACGCTTTAAAATATACTAGAACAGCTGGGGAGATAAAAATATATTTTGAAAATAATTTGCTTGTAATAGAAGATAATGGAATTGGAATTAAGTCCTCTGACTTACCTAGAGTATTTGAAATGGGATATACAGGTAAAAATGGCAGAAAGTTTGCTTCTTCAACTGGGCTTGGACTTTATCTTGTAAAATCAATTGGTAAGAACCTAAATTTAGGAATAAAAATTGAATCAGAAGAGGAAAAATTTACAAAAATTATGATATCTTTCCCAAAACTTACAAAATTGTAAGAAAGTAAGTCTCTTTGTAAGCTGGGCAAAGGGACTTATTTTTATAAAGCCTTTATAATTATATTATGAGAGGTGAAAATATGTTAGAAATAAAAAACTTAAGAAAAATTTATAAGGAAAATTCAGAAAATGCTGTGACTGCCCTAAGGGATGTGAATTTGAAAGTCGAAGATGGTGACTTCCTTGCAATCATGGGCGAGTCTGGATCAGGAAAGACTACACTTTTAAATATCATTTCCCTAATTGATAAGGAAACAAGCGGACAAATTTTCCTTGATGGAGAAGAAATTTTATCTCTTTCTGATAAGGAAAAGTCAGATTTTAGGAGGGATAATTTTGGCTATATCTTCCAGGATTTTAATCTTTTAGATAATTTTGATGTGAGGGAAAATATCCTTTTGCCATTGGTTTTAAGGGAAGAAAATCCAGAAAATTTTGATCATAAGCTTATGCCTATTGTTAATAAGCTTGGAATTGCTGAACTTTTAAATAAGTATCCGGTAGAAATATCTGGTGGCCAAAAGCAAAGGGTGGCTGTGGCGAGGGCCTTGATTATAAATCCAAAAATAATTTTGGCAGATGAACCAACAGGACAACTCGATTCCTCATCTAGCGAAGATTTGTTAAATTATTTTGAAAAAATAAATGCTGAGGGAAATACTATTCTCATGGTGACCCACTCAAATATAGCAGCATCCTTTGCTAAAAGAGTTTTATTTATCAGGGACGGCAAGATTTTTAATGAAATTTATAAGGCAGACGATAGCAGGGATCAGTTTTATAAGAGAATTTCAGATTCATTAAACTTTCTAAGGGCGGCCAAAAATGAAACTCACTAAGCGCCTTGCCCTAGATGGGATTAGAAAAAATAAGGAAGTCTATCTTCCATATATTTTGATTTATGGATTTATGGTGTTTTCATTGACTTCGATTCTGCTTTTGATAAATTCACCTAGTCTTGACCAATTTTACAAAATCACAAGTGTGAGACCAGTACTTCAGATTGCAGTTTATGTAATGGGGATTTTTTCGCTGATATTTTTATATTATTCAGATGGTTTTTTATTAAACAAAAGACTTAAGGAGGTTTCCCTCTATGCGATTTTAGGCCTTGATAAAAAACATCTTTCAAAAATCTTAGCCTTAGAATCATTAATAATATCGGCTTTAGGATATTTAATAGGTATAATATCTGCTACAGTCATATATAAATTGTTAGAAACTACTTTTTTAAAACTTATGTTAGTAGAAGGAAATTTTTATCTAAGTTTTGCTAAAAATGCTTATATAAGTAGCTTTTTGGTTTTTGCAGGAATTTCCCTGCTAATTTTATTGACTAGAATTATAAAAATAAAAAGAAAATCAATTCTTGATTTATTTAAGGAAGAAAAGACGTTTAAAAGACCAAGGGGTATGGTTTTAAGTGCAATTATCGCAATAGCTTTGCTTGGGTCTGGATATTTATAGCCCAAACCATGGACAATCCTTTAAGGGCTCTTGCCTACTTTTCCTTGGCAGTTATTCTTGTAATGATAGGAACATTTTTCCTTTTCTCTTCACTTTCTATAGTGATTTTAAAATTGATGAAGGCTTCAAAATCTTATTACAAGACTGAAAGATTTATTTCGGTTTCAAGCCTTATTTTTAGGTTAAGGTCAAATGCCAAGGGTCTTGCTTCAATTACAATCATGTCTACAGCTGCAATTATTTTATTATCATCAGCCCTAGCCCTTTATAGGAGTGTTGAGGATATAGGTTCTAGACAGTATCCAAGAGCAGTGGGCTTAGCTTCTGAGGATGAATACTCAATAGACCAGGTTAAAAAAATCATCAAAGAAAATAATTTGGAAGCAAAAAATATTCAAGATTACAAAGCTGTACTTGCTTTTGAAAAAGATGGACAAAATATTAAGACCAGTGACCAATCTTACGCCTTTAAAAATCCAAATGATCTTGATGGAAAGGCCTTTGGTATCCTTGTGGAAGTTAATGGCGAATCAATACCAGAAGCTTCCAATTTAAAAGATGGGGAGTTTTTACTCTATAAAGATCCTAAGTTGGCCGAGTTATCAGAGCTTGATATTAATGGTAAAAAATTAAAGAAAAAGGCAGATATTAAGGATTATCCATATAAAAATTCTGGAAATAATTCCATAGTGTCCTACATGTTTGATTTTTATTATGTGATAGTTAAAAACTTGGATAAAAACCTAATTATAGA
>NZ_CALGYW010000094.1 GCF_937934665.1 uncultured Anaerococcus sp. | reverse complement strand
CTAACCGCAGACCCTAATTCAACATCAAAAGCCGGCAAAGTCTTATCGACGTCAGCCTTTAAAAGCTTAAAATCTAAAGTTCTTGCCGACTCCTTAAAGGCTCCGCTCACTTTCACATCACCTACAAAATTAGATATATCAGTAGATGCTCCAGAAGAACCAGTCACAATAGCCTTAATTTTTAATTGTTTATTAGTCATTGCTTTTTGTCCCCCTTAGGCATCTTAAGTTTAGCCCCTATAGCAAGCTTTCTAGGGTCTGATACGCCATTAAGCTTGGCAATTTCCTTCCATCTTGACCCGTCTCCCAGCTTCTTATCAGCTATATCCCAAAGGGTATCGCCCTTCTTGACTAGGTAAGGCTTAAGCTTATCCTTCTTATCTTCTGTAGGCCTTTCCTTAAGTTTAGAAGTCCCACCAGGTGCCTTAGATGGCTCCATATTTAGATAAGAGTATTCCCTTAAAGACAGGGTAAAGGCCACATCTCCCGACCCGTCCCCGTCTTCTTTTCCATACTCAAAATTTTCTATGGCCATAGCAAGGTTTATATCCGTATCCATGATAGCAACCCTTATAGGCTTACCAGATAGACGCCATTTATTAATCATAGCTACACAAGTATTTGGATCAGGGAAACTTTTACTAAAAAGAAAAGGAT
The DNA here is from genome assembly GCF_937934665.1 of uncultured Anaerococcus sp. Classification (GTDB taxonomy): domain Bacteria; phylum Bacillota; class Clostridia; order Tissierellales; family Peptoniphilaceae; genus Anaerococcus. The sequence continues at coordinate 1,509 of NZ_CALGYW010000094.1, read as the reverse complement.
ATTCCTTAGCAGGAAAAAAAGACGATATAGTCATAGTCTTAAGCTTTTTCTTACCTATAGCCAAGACTTCCCCGGTATTAATAGTATTAAAATCATAGGTATTATGAGGATTTGATATATTATGTTCTTGTAAAGGCCAAGGCAATTCTAAGACCTCAGCCCTATTTTCAAAGCTTAGCACCAATTGCTGCATGCTCATACCACAACCCCCAATCTTCTAAGCTCGTTAGAAATCACACGTCCTACATCCTTATTAGTCATATTTGCCCCGTTGACATTTATAACTATAGAATTGCTTGTATCTTGATTATTAGTTACAGGTCTTGTAGCCCTTGTTTCTTTCTCCAAAGCCCTTCTAGTAGCCCCAGCAGGGTATATCTTAGTCCCCATAGGTAGCTTCATCATTTCCTGTCCTTGCTCGTTGATTTGAGTTAGACCGCCTGAAAAGTAATCAGTACCAGTGGCGTTTTTCTTTTTACCAGGTATCCAAGATGTAACTGCTTCCCATACAGCTCCGCCAATACCACTTAAAGCACTAGCAATCTTGCCAGGTATAGAGAAAAAGGCGTCCACAGCAGTATCAACAGCCCCTTTGACTGCATCAAAGGCCGCCTTAGCTATATTAACAGCGTCCCCAATAAGTTGGAAAGCTTCAGTTACCCAACCGCCAACCATATCAGCAATATTGCTAAAGGCAGGGACAACAGTATCAACTACAAAACTTGATACACTCTCAAAAGCAGGTAGGACAATCCCAGTTATAAAACTTGCCAACAACTCCCACACAGGATTAAGTGCCACAATTATATCGGCCAAGACCCCAAAAGCTCCAGCAACAATATCAATTGCAGTACCTAACAAACTAAAACCATCCCCGATGTTGTCACTAAACAAACTTGAAAAAGCTTCAATCACAGGAGCAAAGGCTTCTTTTAGGGTATCAAAAGCAGATGCAAATTTTTCCTTTAATGGCGTGAAAACTTCGCTTAATTTGTCGATAGTACCAGTAAGTCCGGTCTTGAATTTATTGATAAAAGGTGTCATTATCTGACTAGCTTTTTCAAATCCAGCTTTGGCCTTTTTAAAGCCGCCAGTTACAAAACCACCTACAGTATCTCCGACCTTTTGAAAAGTTGGTATAAGTCCGTTTAAGACCTCGTTAACCTTTAATAAGGCAGGAGTCATAGCTCCGAAGATACCGCCTTCTTCACCATCACTACCGCCTAATAGTCCAGCACCTAGTTTAGAAAGTGCAGCCCCGAAGTTCATCTTGGCACCTTCCCTGGTTTTTCCCATCTCAGCAGCCGAATTGCCAGCCGCCATAGTAGCAGCCTTGAAAGCGTCTTGGGAAGATATTTGTCCCTTGGAAATCATATCCCTAGCGGTATTATCATCAACGCCCTTCATCTCAGCTATTTTTGATAATATAGGCAATCCTCTATCCGATAACTGCATGAGTTCGTCACCTTGGAGTTTTCCTGTAGTCTGAATCTTATTCATGATAGCACC
>NZ_CALGYW010000093.1 GCF_937934665.1 uncultured Anaerococcus sp. | reverse complement strand
CTTATCAGAAAGGATGATGCTTAGTGACTATTAAAATTGATACTAAGGGGCTTGATGGCCTTTTGGATAAGGTTAGTAGACTAAGTCCTGAAATAGATGGAGCTGTGACTAGGGCTATGGCTGATGAAGGCTTGTCTTGGCGTGATGATGTTAGGGATAATACTCCTGTGGATACTGGAGATTTGAGGAGGTCTTGGAGCCTTACTGGCCCTGATAAGAAGGGGCTTAAGTTTGAGATGGACCTTAATAATCCGCTTGAGTACGCCTTACACGTTGAGTACGGACACCGCCAAGAACCAGGTCGCTTTGTCCCTGCTATAGGTAAGAGACTTAAGGCCGACTATGTGCCAGGCTCTTATATGCTTAGGAATGGGACTAGACGATTAGAGGAGACATTAAAACCAGCGGTACAAAAAGAAGTTAGAAAGGCGATTGAGAGCCTATGATTAAACTAACTGATGTTTTTAATTCAGTCGATAAAACCTTAAGGGCTAGCCTTGATAATATCAAAGCTTACAAGGAAAGGATTAATAATGCAAAGAGACCTTTTATGAGTGTGGAGCTTATAAGTTTTTCTACAAGCCCTCATTCAAGATTTATCATTAACAAGAGTATAGATTTGGACATTATTTATTTTTCTAAAAATAATAGCGTTGGTGAAGCACTTGTAATGGCTGATAAGCTGATGAGTGCTTTTTCTATGGGCTTATCTGTGAGGGCTTATGCTAAGGACGGAGTAATGGTTGATAAAAGGCACTTACATTGTCTTAAGGCTCCAGAGTATAAGCTGGTCGGTCAAGACCTACATTTTATGGTTAGATTCGACTTTGCTGATGAATTTAAGCCTACTTATCTTGCTGATGATAAAACTATGAAGCCTTTTGATAGGGACTTAGACCCTGGTCAGATTGATAGGAAAAAGCCTTGGTCTGATAGAGAGGTCGATAACAAGGATTTTAGTCCAGATGTCGATTTTACGACTGATGAAGATAAGAAAAGTTATGAAGAAGAAAAAATCAAGCTTATGCAGAGCTTGAAATTAGAATATGAATTTATGGAGGATTAGATGGCAAGAATAGGTATGCCTGAAATTAAGATTGTATTTGAGTCCCAAGGGCTTTCTGCAATCCAAAGGAGCGAGAGAGGGATTGTCCTTCTTTTACTTAAGGGCGAAAATGAGGAAGAACAGGGGTCTTACAAACTTACTACCCTTTTTGATTTATCGGAAAAGATACAATTTAGCGAGAAAAACGCCAAGCTTATAAGACTAGCTTTTGAGGCTAATCCTAAAAAGTTATTGGTTGAAATTGTAGGGGATAATAACCCACTTGATGCTGTTATGCAAAGATATAAGCTAATTAAATTTAATTATTATGCAGCTCCTAACCTTGATGAAGCTGACCTAACAAAACTTATGACTTGGCACAAAAAAGAGGCTGTTGACCCTGGCGATAGGACTATTAAGTTTGTTGGCTATGACCTTAAGGAACAAGGACATGAAAGTCTTATAAATTGGGCGACTTCATCTGTTACTTATGATGGGGAAGTCTATACTGGGCAAGAGTTTACTGCTCTTGTTGCGAGCGAACTTGCGGCCTTACCTCTTAATAGGTCTTTTACCTACTATGAGTGGCCAAAGATAAGCGAAGCTAGCCTTGATTTTGCTGATGACCCTGACGAGGCGGTTGATGAGGGCAAGCTTTTCTTGACCTTTGATGGAGAAGTTTACAAGGTTGCTAGGGCTGTCAACACCTATACAGGGGGCAACGAGAAAAAAGGCGAGGACTTTTCGAAGATTAAGATTGTCGATGCCATGCACCTTATCAAGGATGACATTAGAGATACTTTTGATAAGTATTACGTAGGTAAGGTGTCTAATACTTATGCTAATAAGCAGCAATTTATAGCCATGATTAACAGGGTTTACTTTGCTGAACTTAAGGGCCTAGTTTTACAGGATACTGATAAGAATAGAGTTGATATAAGCGTCGAGGAAAACCTAAGATATGCGGTTAAACGTGGTGCGGATACTGAAAACATGACTACCCAGCAAATCAAGGAATTTAATACTGGTTCTAAGGTCTTTTTAGATGGATATGTATCTTTAATCGACGCTATGGAAGACCTTTATATCAACTTTTGGAATGAATAAGGAGTAATTAATGACTGAAAATAGAGGTTTTAGAAGAATTGCAGGTGCTTGGGGTACTCTGCATATAGATGGTGAGGCTATCTTTGAGGTTGTCTCTTTTGAGGCTAATATCGAACTTCAAAGGGGCGATGTTCAAATCGGGACTGATGTTGATTCAAAGATTACTGGTATGGCTGGAAGCGGACAGTTTGTAGTTAAACACGTTTATACTAGGGGTATTGCTAAATATCTTGCAGCCCTTAAGGCTGGCCACGATCCAAGATTTTTATCATCTGTTTGTCTTGATGACCCTGACGCTGTTGGTGGCCAAGTAGAAAGAATTAATATAGGTAACTGCTGGATTAATAACTTACCTTTGACTAATTTTGATATGGCTGAGGTGGTGGAGAAAACTTTCGAGTTTGGATTTACACCAGGTGATGCTGAAGTAGCAGAAGGAATTTACTAGGAGGACATATGGCAATTAGTGCTAAAGATTTAATCAAGAAGAAAAAACTTATTGAAGATAAAAAAGATAAGCAAATAGAAATTGAGGTGCCTGAAACTGGCACTTTTTTATTTAGGATACCAAATATGTTAGACTATGAAGATTCTGAAGCTTATGGCAAAAATAGGAAGCAAAAAGGCTATGAAAGCAATAAGTACTTGATTCATGCTTGCTGCTTGGAGCCTAATCTTAAGGAGCCTGAACTTTTAGAGGCTTATGAAGTTAAGAACCCTATTGATATAGTGGATAAGCTTTTTATGGTCGGTGAAATTTCATCGATTGCTACTACTCTTGTTGACAAGGCAGGCTTTGATAAAGAAGCTTATAAGGTGGTTGAAAAAGCAAAAAACTCATAGAGGCTGGAGATCCTGAGTTGTCCCTTATGGCTTATATGCTGGAGAAGGGACATACTTTTGATTATATCTTTAGCCTAGATTCTTTTGAAATAGCACTTGCTACGGCAACCATGCTAGCTGAAAGAGAAAGAGAGGCCAAGAAATGGCAATTATAGAAAAAGTTACCCTGGTCGATGATTATTCGACTAAGGCTAAAAAAATACAAGCATCTACCTCTGCTATGGCCTCTGCTATGGATGCAATTAGGGGTAATGCTAGTAAGATGGGGTCGGCTTTAAAGTCGGCCTTTTCAAGAAGTTATAGTGTTGATATTAAGGACACTGGAGTTGCTAATGTTGATAATAGAATTAAGGACCTACAAAAAAGCCTTAAAGGTTTAAATAGGCCTTATAATATCAGCATAAGCGCTAAGATGAGTGTCCTTGATAAGGTGAAAAGCAATCTAGGTGCTATAAAGTCTAAGACTGGGGAAGTTGGGTCTTCTATGAAGTCTTCTTTTAGAAATTTTAAGGTCGATTACTCGACTTTTAAGGCTGCTAAGAGAGAGGCTAAGGATATGGAGAAGGCCTTAAGAAATCTTACAGGTAGAAAGCATAAGATTGATATTGATATGGAAAATCCTATAAAGTCAGCCTTTAAGGGCGGATTTGATAAGATGTTCGGAGGTCTTAAATCGGGATTTTCTAAGCTTAATCCTTTTAAGGGATTTGGCGGTGGTGGAGGAGGAAGCGGAGGCGGGGGCGAAAGCCCTGGTCTCATGAAGTCTATTATCGGTGGTAACCTCATAACTGGGGCTATTACTA
>NZ_CALGYW010000092.1 GCF_937934665.1 uncultured Anaerococcus sp. | reverse complement strand
CAATTATCTTTGAAAAAACATCTACAAGAACAAGATGTTCATTTGAAGTAGCAGGCTACGACCTTGGTATGGGTGTAACTTACCTTGACCCAACAGGATCTCAAATTGGCCATAAAGAATCTGTAGCTGATACTGCTAGAGTTCTTGGTAGAATGTATGACGGAATCGAATTTAGAGGATTTAAACAAGAACACGTAGAAGACCTTGCTAAATACTCAGGTGTTCCAGTATGGAACGGTCTAACTGACCAATGGCACCCAACACAAATGCTAGCTGACATGCTAACAATTGAAGAACACTTTGGTTACCTAAAAGGACTTAAATTTGTATACTTTGGTGACGCTAGAAACAACATGGCAAACTCTCTAATGGTAGTTTGTGCTAAACTTGGTGTTGACTTTGTAGCATGTGCTCCAAAAGAATTATTCCCAGAAGAAGACTTAGTTAAAGAATGTGAAAAAATCGCAGCAGAAAACTTCTCAACTATTACTCTTACAGAAGATGTAGATGCCGCAAGCAAAGACGCTAACGTAATCTACACAGACGTTTGGGTATCTATGGGTGAACCAGAAGAAGAATGGGAAAAGAGAATTAAAATCCTTAAACCATACCAAGTTACAAAAGAAGTTATGGAAAATGCAGACAAAGAAGCTATCTTCCTACACTGCCTACCATCATTCCACGATAAAGAAACAAAAGTTGGCCAAGAAATATTTGAAAAATACGGCCTAGACTCAATAGAAGTTACTGATGAAGTATTTGAAAGTGCTCAATCATTAGTATTTGACGAAGCAGAAAATAGAATGCATACTATAAAAGCAATTATGTATGCAACACTTTGCTAAAAATAAATAAATAATTTAGGACAGGATGGACCAGGCGGGAGGAATTAATCTTAGACTCTTGATTGTATTACTAGTCTAAGGCTAACTCTCCCAAGCCCTGGCCCATATAACAAAAAAGGAAATATAATGAAAGCAATATTAGATTTTATCTCGAACGTCACGAACTGGTTTTGGGGATGGCCAATCCTTATAGTATTAGTAGGCGGTGGTCTATTAATATCAATCAGAATGGGCTTTGTTCAATTAAGATATCTTCCTTTCATATGTAAGCAAACGTTTGGAAAGATGTTCTCATCAGACGTTGGCGGTGAAGGATCCGTATCACCCTTCCAGGCAGCAACAGCAGCCCTAGCATCATCAATAGGGGCAGCAAATATAGTAGTTGCACCATCTATAATCTTTACAGCAGGACCTGGTGCAATCTTCTGGATGTGGATAGTTTCCATAATCGGCCAAGGAACAAAATTTGCAGAAATTGTACTAGGTATTAAATACCGTGAGAAAAACGAAGATGGCGAGTTTGTAGGTGGACCATCATATACATTCAAAAAAGGTATAGGTGGTACTCTTGGTAAGGTAATGGGCTTTTTAGTTTCATTTTTCTTTATGATAGAAATTTTACCATCAATTACCATGCAAACTATAGCAGCAGTAGGCCCACTTGAACAATTAGGCCTAAGCCGTGTAGTAGCAGCAGTAGTTATTACAATTTTAGTAGTATTAGTAGCCTACGGCGGGATAAAAAGAATCGCTCAATTTACAGAAAAAATGATCCCAATCATGTCGGCTGTATATATAATAGCAGGCATTGTAATTATATTTATGCATATTGATCAACTACCTAATGCTTTTAGGATGATTTTTGTCGGTGCCTTCAATCCAAGGGCAATAGTAGGCGGAGTTGCGGGAGGAAGCCTTCTTCAACTAATAAAGGCAGGAGCAGCAAGGGGATGCTACTCTAACGAAGCAGGTATGGGATCTGCATCATATGCCCATGCTACAGCAGTTACAGACCACCCAGTTCGTCAAGGTATGTGGGGTATATTTGAAGTAATCGCAGATACAGGCATAGTTTGTACAATATCAGCCCTCTTAGTCCTTGTAACAGGACTTTGGGAAAACCCAGAAATGCAAGATATAGGTGTTGAAAGAGCCTTTAACACAGCCTTTGGTCAAATCGGTACAGCAGTTATAGCTATTTCCCTATTCCTATTTGTTCTTTCAACAATTATAGTAATAGTATTTTATGCAGAAAAACAAGGTGAATACCTTTTTGGTACAGCTATCGGCAAGATAGTAAGGCTTATAGCATGTGCTATGATTCTTCTAGGTGGATTCGTATCATTTGAAAACGCTGCTACTTTCCTAGATGCAACCCTAGGTCTTGTAGTATTTACAAACATGGTGGGTATGATTATGTTAAGTGGAGAAATTAGAGAATTAGTTGATGATTTCTTTAAAAACCCTAAATTCTACCCAGGTAAAAAAGATAAATAAGTAAAATTGTACTTTGTGTAAAGGAGTATAAAACTAAAAATATCCGATTTTTCGGATATTTTTAGTTAAAAGCTGAAATCTATATTAAAGTAGTTTCTTGATGAGGATAATTTAATGGATGAGTTGAAATTAGATAAGACTATAAAAAAGGACGTTAGTAAGGAAGTTTTTATCTTTTTGGCGGTATTTTTGGGGCTATTTATATATATGGGCTCACAAATGGGCGGCACAAATATGATAAAGACCATGATGCTTACTTCATATGACCTTTTGATGAATGTATGCTTTTATTTGATGGCTGTCGCAGTCTTGGCGGGTGGTATATCTGCTATATTTTCAGAATTTGGTGTAATAGCCTTGGTAAATAAGCTTGTATCAAAGATAATGAAGCCAATTTATGACCTGCCAGGTGCATCGTCTCTGGGCATGCTAAATTGCTTCATGTCTGATAATCCAGCCATTCTTACCCTGGCAGCTGATGATAACTTCAGAAAGTATTTTAAAAAGTACCAGATGCCGGCCCTAACAAACCTGGGTACATCTTTCGGTATGGGTCTTATTACAGTCACATCTATGATGGCCCTTCCAGTTGATAATGCAATCAAGGGTGCCCTAGTGGGCATTCTTGGTTCTGTAGTAGGATCTATTATTTCAGTCAGACTAATGATTAGAAAGACAAAGAAATATTACGGCACAGAAGACATGGTAGAAACTAAGGGGACTAGACACGTACCGGATGGCTATAGGAAGGTAAGGGAAGGATCAGTTGGGGCAAGATTTATAACAGCCATTCTCGAAGGAGGTAAGGTTGGAGTTGATATGGGCCTTGCTATAATCCCAGGTGTCTGCCTAATATGTACCCTGGTTGTCATGCTGACAAATGGACCAGGACCAGAAGGCTTTACAGGTGAAGCCAACCAAGGCATAGCCGTCCTACCAATGATAGGAGAAAAACTTTCATTTATCATAAACCTACTCTTTGGGTTTAAGTCACCAGAGGCCATAGCTGTCCCAATAACAGCCCTTGGCTCTGCAGGTGCGTCCCTCGGGTTAGTGACAGAAATGTCAGGCAGAGGTGTAGTTTCTGCAAATGATATAGCAGTTTTTACATCAATTTGTATGTGCTGGTCAGGATACTTATCAACCCATATAGCCATGATGGATGCCCTTGAAACAAAAGAGATGACAGGAAATGCAATATTGTGCCATACTATAGGAGGATTTGGAGCGGGAGTTGCTGCCCACCTTATATATATGGTACTAGGATAGGAGAAAAATGGACATAAGTAAGTATTCACAGTCTGCTGTTGAGATAATCAAGGAGGCAAATAAGATTGCAATTAGAAAGAACAATGTAGAAGTTTCAGACCTGCATATCTTCTATGCAATCTTAACCCTAGAAGAGAAGTTAATAAGGACATATTTTAAAGAATTAAAGGTGATATACCAAGAAATCTTGGAAGATACAGAAAATGCCTTGACTAAGCTAAGGTCCGCCAAGGGGATTAGCTCTCTTTATACATCTAGGTCCTACCAAAGGGCTCTTTTGATAGCAGAAGAGATTTCTAGAAATCAGTTTGAAGAAAAAATCAAGACCGAACACCTTTTGCTAGCCCTCTTAAGGGAAGAGGATATGCCCACAGCCAAGCTTTCAAGGGGCCACGGCCTTAGCTATGAAAACTTAAACCAACTAGTTGCCAAGAAATTTAATGAATACCTGCTTAAGGGTGTTGACCAAGAAACCATTATAAGACTTGAAAAATACGGGACAGTCCTTACAAAGGAAGCCATAGAAGGAAGGCTAGATCCGGTTATAGGCAGGGAAGAAGAAACCAGAAATGCCATCAGAATCCTATCAAGGAGGATAAAAAACAACCCGGTCCTCATAGGAGATGCCGGAGTTGGTAAGACTGCCATAGTCGAAGGTATTGTCCAAAGGATAGTGGCAGGCGACGTGCCAGATGACTTAAAAGATAAGATTATATTCTCCCTTGATATGACAAGTCTTGTTGCAGGAGCAAAATACAGGGGAGATTTTGAAGAAAGACTTAAAAAAATCCTTGAAATAATAAAAGACTCCAAGGGCAGGATAATCCTCTTTATAGATGAAATCCACAACATAATTGGAGCAGGGTCTACATCAGGAACCATGGATACAGCAAATATCCTAAAACCGATGCTAGCTCGTGGTGAGATTTTGACTATAGGAGCAACCACCATCGAAGAATACAGGAAATTTATCGAGGTGGATAAGGCTCTTGATAGGCGTTTTCAAAAAATCCTTATAGAAGAGCCAAGTGTAGAAACATCTATCGCTATCATGAGGGGGATAAAGTCTAAATACGAAAACCACCACATGATAAAGATAAGTGACCCAGCTATAACAGAAGCGGTCAAATTATCAAAAAGATTTCTAACAGAGAGAAAGCTTCCTGATGTAGCTATAGACGTAATAGATGAGGCCTGTGCCCAGGTAAAGATGGCCAGAGACCAGAAACCAGAAGAGCTTGATAACCTCCACAGGGAGATAATTCAGCTAGAGATGGAAAATATAGCCCTAAAAAACGAAAAAGACAGCCTATCAAGTCACAGGTCTAAAGAAAAGGAAGAAAAAATAAAAGAGCTTGAAAGTAAACTAGCCAAAAAGACTGAACTTTATAACAAGGAAAAAGAAAGACAAGAATCCATAGTCAAGCTCGAAAGAGAAATAGATATCATAGCCCTTGAAATAGAGGAAGCTAAGGATAAAAGAGACTTTGAAAACTTAGATAAGTTTGTAAATTTAAAAGAGAAAGTCACAGAGAAGTTAAAAAAGATAGAAGAAAGGGGAGAGTTTTATCCGCTAAAGACCAAGGTCGGCGTATCAGAAGTTAAGGATATAATCTCAAAATTAAGTGGAATGCCCAAGGCCAAGCTTCAATACGACAAGCTTGACTCTATAAAAAATGTCAGAACTAAGCTAAAAGAAGAATTCGTAGGTCATGATGATATGATCGATAAGATCATAAACACCTATATCATAGCAGAAGGCGGTCTATTTGAAAGGAAGAAACCTGTTTTGAGTTTTCTTGTTTCAGGACCCTCATCTTCGGGTAAATCATATATAGCGGGACTTTTGGCAGATTTCCTCTATGAGGGAGATAAGTCCCTACTTACTTTCGATATGAGTGAATTTACCG
>NZ_CALGYW010000091.1 GCF_937934665.1 uncultured Anaerococcus sp. | reverse complement strand
GCTGCCACATAGGCTTCTGGTTGGTAGTAGTCGTAGTAGGAAACAAAGTATTCCACAGCATTGTCTGGGAAAAACTCCTTAAATTCGGTAAATAACTGGTAGGCAAGGGTCTTGTTGTGGGCAAGGACTAGGGTTGGCCTTTGAACATTTTGTATGATATTGGCCATGGTAAAGGTCTTTCCAGAACCTGTTACCCCTCTTAGAATTTGGTCCTTCTCGCCGGCAAGGATCCCCTCACTTAATTTTTTAATCGCCTCAGGTTGGTCGCCCTTTGGTTCATAGTCTGATTTTAATTTAAATTCCATCTTATCCCTCAATCTATATCTCAAAAAGCCTTAGCTTTATTTTTTATTTATACCCTAGTATTATACTAGAAATTAGCCACTTTTCCATTGGTCAGAGTTCGTCAAACTTCCTTCCAAGTTTACATTTATAAATTTAACTATATAATGAATGTGTACTAGGGGTGCCAGAAATTTCCGGCTGAGATCATACCCTTAACCTGATCCAGGTAATGCTGGCGGAGGAAAGTGCAAAAACCTCCCAGTATTGTGCAAAGGAGGATTTTTTTATGAATAATAATAGTAAATGGTCAACAAAAATGATAGCCGAAGGCGGTGTAATGCTTGCCTTAGCCTTTATCTTAGGTCGTATAACCCTATTTAAGATGCCTCAAGGCGGTTCTATTACTGCAGGACAGATGATCCCACTAGTCATCTTTGCCATAAGACACGGAGCGGGCCCTGGTATAGTTGTAGGAGCCCTTTACGGTATACTTGATATGATCTTTGGTGGATCAATCTACCACCCAGTTCAAGCCATCCTAGACTACCCACTAGCCTATGCTTCCCTCGGACTTGTAGGATTATTCTCAAAAGATTTTATGGAAAACCAGAAAATCGCACCTGTTATCAAGGGAACCTTACTAGGTGTGTTTGCAAGATTTATCTGCCACGTCCTAACAGGGGTAATCTTCTTTGGTTCATATGCACCAGAAGGCCAAAACGTATGGGCATATTCCATAATTTATAACGGAACTTTCCTAGGGGTAGAATTTGTGATCACAATTATAATCATTTACCTACTAAAGAATTTTATTACTAAAGATATTGCAAAATTATAAGCTTACAAAAACATCGGTCAAGCCCCAAGGCTATAATGACCGATGTTTTTGTATTCAAAATAAATTATTATCTTATGATATTTTATCTAACTCAATCTTTTAGAGAATTATTCTACTTACAGTTGAATCTCCGTTCAAAGGGTGAGGCCCAAGGACCCTTCCGCATGGGTCCTCATCGGCCTCTCCCTTAAACCCTCTCTCCGTTACACCCCACAAGCGGCTCCTTAGCGGAGTGCGGATAAAGTTGCTTGCTTTTAGCAAACTTTTATTGGTATTAGTTGTAACCCTGTTTAAGTTAACTATTATTCTAACAGATTTCTAAACATCGGGTTGCTAAAAACTGATAACTCGCTAACGCTCAAACAAATCAGTTTTTTTAACGCAACCTTTGTTTAGAAATCATGACAAGGTAGATGAGAAATTTGGTCTTAGTTTACCAGAATTGCCTGGCTCGCTTGGCTTTGCCAAACATTGCTGATATTAATTTATTTTAAAAATAATATTAATATTTTAGGAATAAGTAAGATGCCCCATTCCACGTTTCGACCGCAGCGGAGAAATCTCCTACGTACACTCAAAAGCAAGCACTAGTCATACATTCGTCATTATTTTCGGATAATATCATCCTAATCCCTAATTTTAAAGGTCTTCGACCCAAATTTGACTATTAAAATATTTACAACAATTATAAAGGCCAGGATAAATCCTCCGCTTGCCATCAATATCATCTTATAATCCATATCCTTTACAATAAAGGCACCATAAATACAAATGTAGTAAACAACCATATTTATGACTCCTGCGACCTTGCTTACTGGCATTCCCTCTTGGTTGTAGGGTTGGATTAGGTAGTATTTTGCTAGGGCAAGGCTTGTGAAAAATGTGGTCATTAGAAGAATATAGGCTAGGACAAGCAAATTATTTACCCAGAAAAGCTCTCCCTTATAAGCTACGGCTACCATATAGGTTGCAAAAACTGCTCCAGCTGGTATCAAATTTATCCCAAGCATGGACCTAAATCTTAGTCTGTACATGGCAAGGAGCATCTCTCCTTTCCTATAAAAACCATAAGGCAAAAGTCCCTGGTCGCAGTTTAAATACATAGCGGTTATGACCTTATCTTGCCTTGATAAAGTGTACATCAAAAATGGCATGGCTCTGATTGTCAGTTCGAAAATATTTTCTGCTGTCAATGTATTTTTAAAAACTGTAAGGAAAAATACTCCCAGTCCAATGGCTGGCACAGCCAAAGATTTTATCATGACTGGCTTTATGATAAGCCTTTTGTGCCTGATAAAAAATAAGGAATTAAGGAAGGCAAGCCCCTTTTTATGGGAAAGTCCTTTTTTATTTTTAACTTCAATATCCTTATCCTTTAGTTCGTAGGCCTTAGCTTCACCCATCTCAAACTGGTCGGCTGCGATTTCGTATTCTTCTACAGATTCCTCAATAACCTGGTCAAAAGAATCAAATTTCCTAAGTCCATTTACTCCGTAGATGAAAAGGGCAAGTGAAAGACCAAAAATAATACCCGCCCCAATCCTTAAATCAAAACGACCAGTAATGATAAGGCCCATAGCCGCAAGATAAATCAAAAGAATAAAGGCACATTGCAAAAGTCCATTATCTAAGATTCCTTTTTTGTGTTTGAGTTTGTATTTCATCCAGAAAACCGATGCACCGATTTCTAGGAAATAAACAGCTAAGCTCGCCAAAATCGGATAAACAAACGATAATTTTCCAATAAGGCTAAAGACTAGAAGGAAAATAAGAGTCCTACCGATTAGTCTCATGGCTGGTCTGTAGTACAAAAACATCTTGGCAGAAGAGCTTGGATTTATATGGTACCCGGAATAATATTTGCCAATTCCGGCCCCATTATCGTAGATAAAATTCCTAAAAATCCCCGTTGCATAGTAGAAAACGACAGGCACCATAAGGCTCATAAGATAAGAAACTAAGTCGCTTTTACTAAGAATATCCGCCGCAAAAATCTCCCCACCAAAGATTTTAAAAACCCAGCCATAGGTGATAGTTGTGAATAAATAGGCGACTCCAAAGGATAAGAGACAGCCCAAAATTTGTTTAATAAGGATAAAAATCGGATAAAAGCTATACATTATCCCCTTAAACTCAAAAAACCTATACTTATCCCCTAGTTTTTTCCCGATTAGGGGAAGCTTTCTTATACCGTAAACCATCATATTAAAAGACTCAGTAAGGGCGATTTTTTCGGCTAGGATGTAGGTCCTTAAATCCCTATTCATGGATTTCTCTCAAGCTTTCTTTATTGCCGGCAAGGATTGCTATCAACTTATCCTCAAAGTCAGGATCATCCAAGTATGAATCATCAAGGCCTGATAGTTTTTTCTCTGATAAAAGGACAATCTTATCGCAAATATCCTTAGCAAGCTGGAGGATATGGGTTGAAAAAATCATGATATGGTCTTTGTGGATTTGTCTTATTATTTTTTTCATCTGGAGGGAAACCACTACATCAAGGCTTGTTAGAGGCTCATCCATTAGGATTATCCTTGGTTTTAAAATGAGAAACATGAGCATTTGGATTTTGTTTTTCATCCCTGTTGAATAAGACTGGATTAGTCTGTGGCTGTCTTCCTCGTCAAAATCAACCAGGTCTAGATAGTAGTCGACTTCCTTCAAATCCTTGATATTTTCCCTATTGGCATCTATAAAAAATCTGATAAACTCATAGCCAGTTAGAAATTTTGGCAGGTCAGGCTCTGCCACCATCATAAAAACATCATCAAAAGATACTGTCGTCTTTATGCCGTCTTCTTCTAGGTAAATCTGACCCTCATCTTTCTTGATAGCTTCTGTAATAAGCCTAAAAAGCGTAGTCTTCCCCGCCCCATTTCTTCCGAGAAGGGCATAAACAGTCCCCTTTTCAAACTCATATGAAGCCTCCTTTATTACTTCCTTGTCGTCAAAGGACTTGGATAAATTTTCTATAATTAATTTCATATTTTTCCCTCAATTGCTTTTCTTTTATAACTAATTATTTATATTTTACCATTATTTGGTAAAGAGAAAATAATTTTTTAAATTCATATAAAATCTCTTCGTATATATGTATCCCGTGTTCGTGAGATTCCTCGTCATGTTCTCGCCACTAAGGTCGAAATAAACTCCACGTGGGTTGATGGTTATATCTATTTTTCAAGGTTTTACATTATTTTATATCAATAAAAACTTAATTCATTGAAATCAACTTAAAACTTACACGTGTCGAGCAAGGTCGAGACACCTCCTACGCACACTCAAAATCAAGCTCCAGTCATACATTTGGCGTTATTTACGGATGAAGTCATCTAAAGCTAAGATAAACTAGATACCCTTACCATAATAATTTTATACAGGTGGACAGAGGTATCTCCATGCGAGGGCTAAGCCCTCTTAGTCGATACGTGCGTTGAGAGTTCATACTATTTTGCGAGATTTTAAAATTGTAGTATGTAAAACCATTAAAAAAATACTTTGAGTTCTAGTTTAGATTAAAGTTACTCGTCTCGAGCGAAGTCGAGAGACCTCCTACGCACACTAAAAATCAAGCTCTAGTCATACATTTGGCATAAATTATGGATAATATTTCTTTAACCCAACCGCTTTGACAAAAAAACTTATAAATTCAACATTCTCTCATATACGATATTCCCCACTTGTAAAAAATT
>NZ_CALGYW010000090.1 GCF_937934665.1 uncultured Anaerococcus sp. | reverse complement strand
ATAGATTGGCTCTACTACTACCTTAGAAAAGTCGATATCTTCATCTTCGTCAATTGATGCTACAGTTTGTTTGTCATCATCTTTTTTCTCAAGACCAAGTGGTTTCATTGTTGGGAAAAGAAGGACGTCTCTGATTGAGTGTTGGCCTGTTAGGATCATGATTAGTCTATCGATACCTATACCTAGTCCACCTGTTGGAGGAAGACCTACTTCTAGAGCATTTACAAAGTCATAGTCCATCATTTGAGCTTCATCATCGCCTGCTTCTCTTTTTCTAACTTGGTCTAAAAATCTTTCTTTTTGATCTTCTGCATCGTTTAGTTCTGAGAAGGCATTTCCAACTTCTGCTCCTGAGATAAAGGCTTCAAACCTATAAGTTAGAGACCTATCATCATTTTTTCTCTTTGCAAGTGGAGAAATTTCTACTGGGTAGTCAGTGATAAAGGTTGGTTGGATTAGCTTATTTTCAACAAACTCATCAAAGAATTCTGCTATGATCTCTCCTCTTGTTTCCTTAACTTCTACGCCTTTTTCTTTGGCAATAGCGATTGCTTCTTCATCTGTTTTAATTTCGTTAAAGTCTACTCCTGAGTATTCTTTAACAGCATCTATCATTGGAATTCTCTTCCATGGAGCCTTAAGCTCTATTTTTTCGCCATCAAATTCTACAACAGTTGTTCCTTTTACCTTTTTAGCTACGTATTCAACCATGTTTTCAGTGATTTCCATCATGTCTTCATAGTCACCGTAGGCTTGGTATAACTCCATAGCGGTGTATTCTGGGTTGTGGGTTGCATCCATTCCTTCGTTTCTAAACATCCTACCTATTTCATATACCCTATCAAAACCACCTACTATTAGTCTTTTTAGGTAAAGCTCGTTGGCTATTCTTAGGTACATGTCAATATCTAGGGTGTTGTGGTGGGTTACGAATGGACGAGCTGTAGCACCACCTGCTATAGTATTTAAGATTGGTGTTTCTACTTCTAAAAATCCCCTACCATCTAAAAATTCTCTGATTGATGATATGATTTTTGATCTTTGAACAAATACATCTTTTACTTCTGGATTTACAATAAGGTCTATATATCTTTGTCTATATCTAAGGTCAGGATCTTTTAGTCCATGCCATTTTTCTGGTAGCATTTGTAGGGCCTTTGTTAAAAGATCAGACTTGGCTACCTCTATAGATATTTCACCTTGGTTGGTCCTAAATACCCTACCTTCTACACCGATTATATCACCGATATCGTATTTTTTGATATATTTAAAGTCATCGCCGATAACATTTTTACGATTTACTACCTGGATTTGGCCAGATTCGTCTTGTACATCCATAAAGCTCATGTTTCCATGACCTCTTTTGGCAAGAATTCTTCCAGCTACCCTTACAGTTTTATCCTCATAGTCCTCAAAGTTATCCTTGATTTCTTTCGAATTTATCCTATTTTTAAAATTAACTATATGGTGAGGATCTTTTCCCTCTTCTTTGAGGTCATGAAGTTTTTCTCTTCTGACCCTTAGCATTTCATTTAAATCTTGTGTGTTATCAGCCATTTTCTCTCCTTACTTAATCTTCTTTATTACAAAATACATCTTACCATTTGGTGTTTCTACTTCTACCCTATCATCTACCTTGCGGCCTATGATGGCTTCACCAACTGGTGACTCATTAGAAATATAACCTTCGAGTGGATTTGATTCTGCTGTTCCTACGAGTTTGTATTCAACATCTTCTTCAAATTCTTCATCGAAAAGTGTGACAGTGTTGCCAACTCCAACAGTATCAGAGTTTTCTACTACTTCGATAGTTTTAGCATTTCTAATCATGTCTTCTATTTTCATGATCCTAGATTCTACTTCACCTTGTTCATTTTTTGCTTCATCATAATCAGCATTTTCAGAAAGGTCTCCGAAGCTTCTTGCTATTTTTATCTTTTCTGCCATTTCAGGACGTTTTTTTGTCTTTAAATACTCAAGTTCGTCCTCAAGTTTTTCTAATTTTTCCTTAGTTAATATTACTTCTTTTTTTTCTGTCATTATAATCACCTAAAATTTTTTTATATTCATCTAGGAGGTCAAATATTTCCTCGCTAGTATGGATCTTATTTACCCTGTCCCTATATTCGCTTGACATATAAAGACCTTTTATATACCAACCAACATGCTTTCTCATTTGATTTATAACTAGCCTTTCATCTTTAAACTTTAGGGCTAGTTCGTAATGCTCTTTTATTTGAGAAATAATTTCATTAAATGTTACTTTTTCGTAAGTGCCATTTTTTAAATATTCCTTTATATAACGGAAGATAAAGGGGTTTCCCATAGCACCCCTGGCAATCATCGCTCCATCAGCTCCTGTTATTTTCATTGCCTCAACAAAGTCTTCAGGAGTAAAAATATCCCCATTTGCTATTACTGGTATACTTACTTCTTTTTTTAAATTTTTGATAGCCTGCCAGTCGGCATGACCTGAATACATGGCCTTTCTGGTCCTTGCATGCAGTATTAGGTAGTCAGCACCAGCTTCTTCCATAGCTTTTCCATTTTCTATATATTTTATGTTAGTATCATCAACGCCTAGGCGGTATTTGATATTTACTATTTTATCTGTTGAATCCTTTAGTGCCTTGGTTATTTTATAAACCTTGCTAGGATCTTTTAGAAGAGCTGATCCTTCCCCATTATTAAATATCTTAGGAGCAGGACATCCCATATTAAAGGATATTTCTTTTATCTCTTTGCGAGGATTTATCTTCTCTTCTACTACCCTTTTTATCTTTTCTACATCAGAACCAAATATTTGAATATTGGCATTTTTTTCCATATCTGATATAAACATTATCTCTTCTGTCGCCTTATTATCAAAGGCTAGAGCATTTACAGATACCATTTCTGTAAAGGTCTTATCGCAGCCGTTTTTCTCACAAACTACCCTAAAGGCTGTATCTGTTACTCCGGCTAGGGGAGCTAACATGATTTTCTTATCTATTAGAGTTTCTCTCATAGATTATCCTTAGGCCTTCTAGCATGAGATCTGGCTCTATGGTATTGATGTACTTACTTGATTGGGAGATTAGCTCTGAAAATCCCCCTGTAGCTATCACATTGATCTCACTTTTATCGATTTCTAGTCTTTCGACTATCTCATCCTCTATGGTTTCTATAAGCTTATCTATCATTCCAATGTAGCCTATAACTATACCAGCATTTATAGCCTCAGATGTTGATTCTGTAATAGCTGTAGTAGGTTGTTTTAACTCTATTTTAGGAAGCTTGGCAGTTTTGCCAAAAAGTCCATCCTGGGCAATTCTTATACCTGGAGCAATAGAGCCACCAAGGTATCTACCATCTGATGTTATAACATCTAGGGTAATAGCTGTACCCATGTCTACTACTACAGATGGTCCTCCATATAATTCATAGGCTGCAACTGCATCTACTATCCTATCGGCACCTACCTCGCTTGGATTTTCATAATCAATAGTTATACCTGTGTAAGTGTCATAATCAACAGCCTTAGCATCTTTATCAAAAAGCTTTCTATTGGCTGATTCCCAATTGTATAGGACATCTGGTACAACACAAGAAATTATTGTATCTTCTATGTCTTCGATCCTAATATCGTGGATCATAAACATATTAAATAAAGTAGCAACTAATTGATCGCTGGTGCTTTTCAAGTCAGTTGCCACTCTAAATCTAGCCTTCAAATTTTTCTTATCATAAATACCTATAACGGTATTTGTATTTCCAATATCAATAACCAGTAACATATATTCATCCTTTGCTTAATTTAACTCTTATATGATACGGTTATATGGGCTCTTTTTCAAGCTTACTTGCCTAGTTTGTACTTTCTTATAAGTTCGTTAATCTCTTCTATGTCTTCTTTTTTTACCTTAACACTTTCTCTGTTAGTGTTTCCGTCTTTTTTTATTGCCATAACAAGCTCGCCTCTATTTGTATCAAAGCCCCATTTTTTTAGTTCTTTAAAACTCACAAAACCACTTGATACAAGCATACCATTTTCTGCTACATAGAATTTGCCAAGGCTAAAAATCATGAAGACTATAGCTAAGATAACCATTACAATAGCTGTCATCATCGAATATTTATCTCCTATCCTGTAGCCATTTACAAGATTTACCCCTCCAACGATTAGAAGGATTGAAAATAAAATCATTTCCATTGATGATATAGGTTTTTTAAAGCCTTGGGCCTTTTCTCCAAGTAACCTTCTATCCTTAGCTTGTTTAAATAATCTATAGATAAAAAATATTGTAATTGCTCCATATAAAACTAGTATTACTCTATCAAATCCTTGCATATATTCACTCCTTTCCTTTATTTTCAAAAATAAAATAGGCCCTTAGACCTACTTTATATCTTCTATATCTTCATAAACCGATCTTTTAACTATACCTATATAGTTTAAATTCCTATATAATTGATCATAATCAAGACCAAAACCTACTACATATTCATTAGGAATTTTAAAACCTGTAAAGTCAGGTTTGATATCAACCTCACGTCTTTCAGGCTTATCAAGCAGGGTTATAATCTTAAGGTCTCTTGGTTCTCTCTTTAAAAGAGTTTCCTTAATCTTCTTTAGGGTAAAACCAGTATCAATTATATCTTCTACTATCAATACTTCCTTATCTTTTATATCTATATCGAGATCCATCAAAATTTTTACATTTCCTGATGAATAAGTGTTATCCTCATAGGAAGATACGGACATAAACTCCATCTTAGTTTCAACATTTAAGTGCTTGGCAAGTTCTGCCATAAACATTACAGAGCCCTTTAGGATGCAGACTAAAATTAGCTCATCCTTATCGGCATAATGCTCGCTTAGAGTTTTAGCAAGCTGTCTTATCTTTAGATTAAGACTTTCCTCATCTATAAGCACTTTTTCAATCAGATTTTCTCTATCAATTTTCATCATAAACCTCGATTTTTAATATTTTTTTTGTGTTAGCTGTGACCTTAAACTCATCACTTATCCTAAGAGATGTTAGCCAAATTATCTTATCTTTTGAGATTATAAGCGGAATCTCATCGCGCTTATTCCTGTCGATTTTTTGGTCTATAAAATAATCTTTAAGCTTCTTTTCGCTTTTATGGCCCAAGGGCACGAACCTATCTCCGGGGCGCCTAGTCCTTACCTTAAGTGGTAAATCAAGCAAATCATAGTCAAAATACCCCGTATTTCTATCTTTTTCGTATTTATCACTATTAATTATACTTGATTTTAGATAAATTCCATCAAAATTAAGAGTCTCTTCATCCCCCAGGTAAAGTTCTGTTTGTGATTTTTCTTCTTTTCCTACTTCTAAAAGATAAGCATCATAGGATTTTCTAAGTCTTAAGTCATCTTTTATAAGGACCTTGCCAGTATCAAGCTCTATTATCTTTAGTAAATCATCTAAATTTTCTTTTGATATATCTTTTATTTCTCCCTTTAGGATTTCGATTGCTCTTCTTAAAATCCTTCTAAGCAGGGGTTTTTCAGTTTCATCAAACTTTTCCTTATCAAAACTTACCCTTGATCTTGTTACTTTGGCCATGTCTTTAAATTTACTATCGACAAGTCCATCTATAAGCTTTAAATCATCTCTCGCAAGGTCTGATAATTTAAAGAAAGCATCAATAACACCAGGATTGATTTCAGCAAGTTTCGGCATAATATCAAGCCTTATCTTATTTCTAGTATAGTCATTTTCAAAGTTTGTATGATCGATTGCATAGGGAAGATTATTCTTATCTAAATAGGCTAAAATCTCACTTTTTTTGATATTTAAAATTGGCCTTATGATATCCCCACTCTTATAATTCATAGCCTTTAAACCATCAAGACCAGTCCCCCTTACCATTCTCATAAGGAGAGTTTCTGCTTGGTCATCCTTATTGTGGGCAACGGCAATTTTACTAGATGGATAGTTTTTTGCCATATCTTTAAAAAACTCATAGCGAAGACGTCTACCTGCATCTTCTGATGATATTTTTAGTTTTTTAGCCAAATCATCCATGGACCTAGACCTTGAGTTAAATTCTAATCCAAGCTTTTTTGCAGTTTTCCTTACCAAGTCCTCATCTAAACTTGCCTCTTTCCTATGAAGGTGGTTTAAGTGGGCAAGGACTATGTCAAAGCCTAACTTTTCCTTAAGTTTATCAAGGATAAAAATCATAAACTGGCTATCTGGTCCTCCGCTTGCGCCGATGATTATAGTATCACCCTTGTTAATTAACTTGTGTTCGGTAAGGTTTTTTAAAATCCTATCTTCCATCTGCATTTGTTTCTGTATTTTCCTCTGGACTTAAGTTTTGGTTTGAATTAGCATTCGTATTTGCTTCTTCATTTTGACTGCTGTCTTGATTTAGATTTTCATTAGAATTGGAATCTAGATTAGACTCTGCTTGGTTTTCACCTTCTAAGCCTTCTCCATTTGGCTTACTTACTTGTTTAATTACAGAATTTTCTTCTGACTCGGAAGCCTTTTCATCCTTTTTTACCATTCCTAGTCTTTCCCTGGCTACCTTTTCCTTAAAAAGGTCGGTATTTCTCATCTCATAGTCTTCTTTAAGTTCAGATATTTCAGTTTTTATATCTTTTAATTTTTTTTGACTAGAAACTATATCTTGGCTCATCCTCTCATTTTCCTTATTCATTGAAGAATTTAGGTAGAAAAATCCTAGGCCTGATACAAGAACTAGGCCGGCCATAATTCTTAAAAATCTTTTATTTTTTGCTCTTCTTTTAGAAAGGTAGGAATCTCTCCTCGCCTTTCTTTTATTATTAGCCATCTATTACCTCATACATATCATCTGAAGTGCTCTTCTTAGCTCCTTCAATAAGGTCAAGAACTCTAATCTTTAGGATTGACTTCCCAAAGGTAATCTCTATAATATCCCCTTTTTCAACTTCACTACCAGCCTTAGCTATCTTATCGTTAATCTTTACTCGCTCATTTTCACAAGCTTCTTTGGCAACCTGACGTCTTTTTATTATTCTTGAATTTTTTAAAAATTTATCTACTCTCATACGATAACTTTACTTTTAAGGGCTCGATTATGCAATTTAGCCAAATTTCTTATTATCAGTATAGTAATCATATGAAATACATCCTCCACATCGATTGCGATGCCTTTTATGCATCCTGCGAAGAAATCAGAAATCCAAAACTTAAAAAAAGACCCATGGCTGTGGGTGGTTTGACCAATAAGTCTATAATTACAACAGCTAACTACGAGGCTAGAAAATTTGGCATCCACTCTGCCATGCCCGTTTTTATTGCAAAAGACCTGTGTCCAAACCTTATTATGGTAAAGGTTGACCATCCCTATTATAGGGAAAAATCTAGGGAAGTTTTCGATTCGATAAAACTACATGCCAATCTTTTTGAGCAAGTTTCCATTGATGAGGCCTATATCGAAATAGATATCGAAAATCCAAGCTTATTTGCAAAAAACCTACAAAAACAAATCCTAGATGAAACTGGGATTCCTATCTCAATCGGTATTTCCTACAACAAATTTTTGGCAAAACTTGCAAGCGACTGGGATAAGCCTTTTGGCATTAAGTATATAGACAAAAAAGAAGCAAAGAGGATTTTACCTAATCTTGATGTAGGAAAGGTTCATGGGATTGGAAAAAGAGCAACAGCAAAGCTTAATAATATTGGTATCTATAAGGTTTCTGACCTACTAAGACTTGATAGGTATTTTTTAGAGGAGCTTTTTGGAAAAAGTGGGGATTATATCTATGATGTGATTAGAGGAGTTGATAATAGACCAATAAATCCACTTAGGGACAGGAAGTCTATTGGCAAAGAACGCACCTTTAGTCAAAATACAAATGATAAAAAAATACTCAAAGATTATCTAAGAAACATAGCAAATCTTATAGAAATTGAAATGATAAAAAAAGACATCCAAGCTAAAACTGTTTCCATAAAGCTAAAAGATGAGAATTTTAAAAACCAAACCCGATCTATAACTCTCCAAGAACCTATCTACCAAGCTAATAACATCTATACAGAAGCTATAACACTTTTAGATGAGGTCTTTAAGGGTGAATACATAAGGCTAATAGGTATATCCCTTTCAAACCTTTCTGCTAGGGATATGAACCAACTTAGTTTCCTATAAAAATAACCCGCAAGTATTTAGATTAAATACTTGCGGGTTTTGTTTTTATTTATCATCTAACATTGCTTCTTGTTTATCTTCTTCGTTTTCTTCTGCTTCTTCACTTTCCAGTTCACCCTTAAAGGCTGCTCTGACCTTCTCATCAATTTGTTTAGCTAATTCTGGATTTTCTTCAAGCATGGTCTTAACATTTTCCCTACCTTGACCTAGCTTTTCATCTCCATAAGAATACCAAGAACCTGCCTTTTCTACTATATCAAGGTCTACAGCGGTATCTAGAAGGACACCAGTTTTAGAAATTCCCTTTCCATACATAATATCAAATTCTACTATCTTAAATGGTGGGGCCACCTTGTTTTTTGCGATTTTTACCCTAGTTCTAGATCCTATAGAGTTATCTCCTTCGGTAATGGTTTTGATCCTTCTAATATCAAGTCTTACTGAAGAGTAAAACTTAAGGGCACGTCCACCTGTAGTTGTCTCAGGACTACCAAACATAACCCCGATTTTTTCTCTTAGCTGGTTGATAAAGATAACTGTGGTGTTTGATTTAGATATAATACCTGTAAGTCTTCTTAGGGCCTGACTCATAAGTCTCGCTTGAAGCCCCATATGGCTATCTCCCATCTCACCTTCTATCTCAGCCTTTGGTACAAGGGCAGCAACTGAGTCTATTACAATTAGACCAACAGCCCCACTTCTTACTAGGCTTTCTGCAATATCTAGTCCTGCCTCACCGGTATCAGGTTGAGATAAGATTAGTTCATCTATATTTACTCCGAGGTTTCCAGCATATTCTGCATCAAGGGCATGCTCAGCATCGACAAAGGCACATGTATCGCCCATCTTTTGAGCTTCTGCGATTACGTGAAGGGCAAGAGTTGTCTTACCAGATGATTCTGGCCCATAGATTTCTATTACCCTACCTCTAGGTAGGCCACCGATTCCTAGGGCTATATCAAGATTTATAGCTCCAGTTGGGATTGCGTCAATTGAGACCTTTGGCGCCTCACCCATCTTCATAATAGAGCCCTTTCCGTATTTCTTTTCTATCTGCTTAAAAGCCTGGTCTAGGGCTTTTTTCTTATTTGCGTCCATATACACTCCTTATACACTTAATGTCTTCTTTTATTATATACCTTTTTTAGTCAAAGTCTAATTTATAGTTCTTATCATATTTAAAGCAAAAATAATAAATTGCACGATCACCATAACAATAAGTCCGATATTTATCTGTTGCATTCCTATCAAAAGAGGTGTCATCAAAAACAAGATCCCACCAAAAATAACTATGTTTGAACTAAGTTTATCTTCCGCATAGGCTGACTTTCTTAGGGCATTTATCAAAATTATCCCTGCTAGTAAAAGAGAGGCTATAAAAAGTATCGGGAAAAAATTACCATAGCCCCAAGTCATTGCTGACACAAAATTAAACCTCTTTATGGTTATACTTGCTCCATCAGTCATAAATCTTTGATGGATAAAATTTCCCATAAGTGCTGCCAGGGCTAGAAATATCAGGAGAATAATTTCTCCTATAATTAATTTCTTGTCTTTTGTAGTTTCCATAAATACTCCTTAAAATGAGTCTAAATCATAAAATTTCATTGATAACTAACTTTTAACTATTTATTAAAATTCCTGTAAGAGTCTTACTGGTACTGTCAAATTTTTTGTGTAAACTCTAACTTGTTAATTTTGTTATCTTAATTCACCATTTACAATTAAATTGTAGATTTGATTGTAGATGGTGAATCACTTATTTCCTCTATCATCATTTTAAGCTCATATCTTACCAAACCAAATCCAAGATGGGTCCTATTTGAAAATTTATTATTATATTCTGATACTAGTATATAGATTGCTTTATCAAGGCTTTCTTCATTTGGAAATTGAACTTTCTGTTTTAATTTTCTTTTTATGTCTTTATTGAAATTTTCGCATATATTATTGGTATACATGCTTCTTCTTATTGCTTTTGGAAATAGCATAAAGGTGAATAAATTATCTTTTCCTTCTAGCATTTTTCTAAGTTTAGGATATTTAATTGACCATTTTGATAAAAACTCAGTCAATCTTTTTTCTGCTGTTTCTATATTATCTGATGAGTAGATGAGTTTAGCATCATTTGCTACTTCTAGTTTATCTTTTGCCCTTACCTTATTTTCTATATTCCTCATTAAGTGTGTCCAGCATGTTTGATGTTTTGATTTTGGGAATATATCTGTTACTGCTTCTTTTAATCCTACTAGTCCATCACTTACAAAGAGTAATACATTTTCTAATCCTCTTGATTTTAAGTTTATTAGCATTTCCTTATAGTTATTTGCTGATTCTTCAGGGAATAATGAATAGTCTAGTACTTCTTTGTTTCCGTTTGGATCTATACCAATTATTACATGTAGGGCTTCTTTTGCTACTGAATCCCTTCTTACTGGTAAGTATGTAGCGTCACAATACAAAACTACAAAGTCTTTTTTGATTTTGCGATTGTGGTAGGCTTCTATTTCATTTTTCATTACTTTTGAGATGTTTGATATGGTTGTTGGAGAATAATTGTTTCCATACATTTTTTCTAATAGGTCTGCTATTTCTCTTGTAGTTATACCTTTCTTGTATAGAGTTATGACCATATTCTCAAGATTATCTGTGTTTCTAGCGTATGCTTTTACAGTTTCTTGTTTAAACTCACCTGCTCTGTCTCTTGGTATTTGAAGCTCAAGTTCTCCAAATCTAGTCTTTAAGTTTCTATGATAATATCCATTTCTAGAATTGCCCGACCCATAGCCTTTATATTCCCATTTTTCATAGTCTAAAAATACTGTTAGTTCTGATTTTAATAGGTCATTAATAGCTATTTCTAATTGTTGCCTAAAAAATTCATTAATATCTAATCCTTGGGCTAGTATTTGTATTAAATCTGTGTTAAAATTATTCATAAGAGAACTCCTTGTTAGTTTATGTTTTTCTTTTATTTCTTAACAAAACTTTACAAGTTTGAGTTCTCTTTTTCTATTTTACACATAATATTTTATACTATG
>NZ_CALGYW010000089.1 GCF_937934665.1 uncultured Anaerococcus sp. | reverse complement strand
AGTTAACTCTATAGTTAACTCCTTTCTTAAAATTATTGAATTACAATAGTAAGATACAACTTAAGAACTATAAGGGTATTTCATTTTATAATTAGATATATAATAATACCAACTGAACAAATGATAAAAAATACACCACCTATTCGCATTAATACTAAATATAGTTCGGTTGGCTCACCATTTTTTACTGTGAATAAATTTTCTATTTTCCATAATATTTTAGGATAGCAGACCATAGAAACTCCCAAAATCAATAATACCAGCACCCATAAATAGTCCACCGATTTTCCTCCTTTCAACTAGGTATTCTTGTATACCTTCTACACTATATCTGGTATAATATTATCATGGAGACGCTGATAAATCAATCGTTATTTATTATATGATATGTAAAACCTCAAAGAATTTCGTCATTTTTAAAAATGTTTGTTTGGAATAGTAGAGCTGTATATCAATTTTTTATATGCTACTTTATGACACTTAAACATCAGAATCAGAATTATCATTTCCATAATCTTCCTTTCAGTTAATAACTCCCCATTCTCCTAAACCTACACCAATTGTAGTTATAAACGTCTTTAAAAATCCAACTCCTGCTGTAAAAAATTCCATATTATTCCTCCTCGTTTTCTTTCTCTTTATTTTCTATTTTGTTTAGTGATTTAACTATAAAATCTTGATGACCTTATCTCCTTTTTTATTTTCTTTGAAATATCCAAAGACATGGAATAGATTTTCCTTTCCAAATTCTGAAAAAGGGCTTAATTAACTAAATTAGCATTGATATTTACCATTTTTTTATCCATTAATTTCTTCTCCTTAATCTATAAATTTCAATTAAAAAAGCGACTGAACTTATAATTCAATCGCTAAATGTCTTATATATTAAATCGTTTTAAGTTAGACTTTTTATCCTTACCATTTTAACCTACCTTTAAATGTGGTTAATTTAATTATTCGGTAAATGATTAAATAAGTCTATTTTTTTAATAATTTAAAAGAGCTTTTTAATATCTTTTCCTTGCTTTATAACCTGCTTTAGGTCTTTTGTTGCAAAAGAGCCGACTTTGCCGGCTCCCAAAATAATTATTTTCATTATAGCTCCTTAGGAATATAAAAAATCTACTTATATCTTACCACTTTTATAGATTTTCCCACAAGAAGACTTTATTTCTTAAGATAATCGTAAGCATAACGGGCTAAAAGTTCTGCCCCGTATTTCATAGCCCTTTCATCTGGATTAAAATCAGTAGCGTGGTTTTGAGGATAGGTTGCTTTATTTTCTGGGTCCCTACCTCCTATAAACATATAGGTTCCGTCTATTCCTGGTTGGTCTTTATAACCTGATAGGTAAAAACCAAAGTCTTCAGAGCCTGCAAGTTTTAGATCTGTCTTGACATTTTCTTCGCCAAAGATTTCTTTTGCGATTTTTACAGAAAGATCTGTTGATTTTTCTTCGTTAATTACAGCACCAGCACCCATATGGTAGTCAAAGTCTGCGCTTCCTCCATAAATTTCCGCTGAAAGCTTGGCTGCTTTTTCAAGTTCCTTTACCATAAAGTCTACACTCTCATTAGAAAAAGACCTAAATGAACCGTCAAGTTTGATATCAGCTGCTACTGCATTGGCTGCAGAACCACCCTCTACTACTCCTAGGTTTAGGACAACTGGGTGGAAGACATTGTCGATTTTCCTTGCTTGGATGGCGTAGGCTGCATTTATAAAGTTTGCAAGCATAAGCATGGCATCATTTCCTTGGTAAGGGGTTGATGAGTGGGCAGATGTCCCTTTGAAATTTACAGTAAAGAAGGTGTTGTTGGCCATAACTTCACCATAGCCTGTTGAAGCTTTGCCAAGATCCCATCCTGTGTGAATGTGGATAGCAAAACCTGTGTCAACATCCTTTGTATAGCCACCGCTTACAACAGTCCTACCACCTTCTCCAGTTTCTTCTCCAGGTTGGAATATTATCCTAACCCTGCCATCAAGGTCATCTTTGACCTTTATAAGGGCCTTTACCGCATTTAACATCATGGCAGCATGGATATCGTGACCGCAAGCGTGACTTACCCCCCTCATTTTGACTCTTAAAATCAAAGTCATTGCTCTCCTTAATTGGTAGGGCGTCTATATCTGCCCTTAAAAGAACAGTCTTACCCTTACTTTCTGGATTTATCTCTACCATAAGACCTGTAGGGTCTATCTCAACCGGTTTAAAACCTAAATCTTCTAATTCTTTTTTTATAAAGGCAGTTGTCTTTACCTCTTTCATGGCAAGCTCTGGGTGAGCGTGCATATATCTTCTATCCGCTATCTTTTTTCTTCATTTTCAAGTATTGATTGTTTAATTATATCTGTCATATCTATATCCTTTCATATTTATCATATATACCCAATTAAGATTTTTTTATTTTAAAAGCCACTCCTTAAGAAGCGGCTTTCATCTTTCTAGTCTGCTTGTGGAGATATTTTTAAATCCAAAAACAAATCATTATATAAAATTGTTGTTTCCTTACCCAAATCTTTGAAAACCTCAAGCTTATTTATAATTTCATCATCTGGATATAGTGTTTCATCCTCTCTTGCTTCATCATCGATCAATTCCATTGCCTTTTTATTTGGAGTCGCATACCAAACATAATCAGCATTTCTAGCTGCTATATCAGGCCTCAAAAGATAGTTTATAAGGGCATAGGCACCTTCATGGTTTTTGCTAGTTTTAGGAATAACCATGGTATCAAACCAAATATTTGAGCCCTCCTTAGGTATTACATAAGAAAGATTTTCATTCATTTCCTGGGCCATAGCAGCTTCTCCAGAAAAAGTGATTCCAATATCTGCTTCACCTTGAGCCATATACATCCTTATTTCATCAGCAAGCAAAGCCTTAACATTAGCCATAAAAGGCACTAGGTCATTTTTGACTTTTCTTAAAACCTTCTCATTCTTTTCATTTAGGCTGTATCCTTTCTTTAATAATCCAATTCCAAGAGTTTCCCTGGCTCCATCAAAGGTAAGAATCTCTCCTTCAAACTTAGGGTCCCAGAGCTTTTTCCAAGAATCAAAGTCCTCTTCGCTGTATTTCTGAGAATTATAAATTATCCCGAAAGTCCCCCAAAAATAAGGAATAGAATATTCATTACCTGGATCATAGGCTGTATCTAAAAATCTCTCGTCGATATTAGATAGACCTACGATTTTTGAGTGGTCAAGCTTTTCTAAAAGACCCTTCTCCTTCATCATCTCTACTGTATATTCTGATGGGAAGGCTAGGTCATAATAGGTTTTTCCCTGCTCAATTTTTGCCATCATAGCTTCATTTGAGTCAAAAGTTTCATAAATAACCTTATAGCCTGTTTCTTTTTCAAAATCTTTTAAGACTTCTGGATCTACATAGTCTCCCCAGTTATAAAAATATATATCCTTATCATTTGACCCATTGGAGCTAGCATTTAACCTTTTCTGGCCAACGACCAATAAAAGTGTAAGGGCTAAAATCCCTACAACAAACTTATAAACCTTGTTCATATCTCTTTAACTCCCTTCTTTCTATAAAATAATAGATAACCACCATAACTAGGGCTATGACAAAAATAAGGGCCGATAAGGCGTTTATTTCAAGAGAAATCCCTGTCCTTACCCTAGAATAAATCTCTATAGAAAGGGTCGAAAACCCAGAGCCTGTTACAAAGAAGGTAACAGCAAAATCATCGAGAGAATAGGTAAGGGCCATGAAAAATCCTGCAAAAATCCCGCTTGCTATATTAGGAAGTATTATCTTATTTAAGATAGTTATATCACTTGCACCAAGATCTTCTGCAGCCCTTATCATGTCTTCATTTAGGGCATAGAGCCTTGGAAGGACCATAAGAACAACAATAGGTATAGAAAAGGCAATATGGGCTAAAAGAACTGACACAAAGCCCATAGGAATTTTTATTAGCATAGAAAATAAAATCAAAAAACTTGCCCCCATCATGATATCAGGAAGGACCATCAAAACTGAATTTAAACTCAGGATTTGTTTCTTAATTTTTTTGTTTTTTGTATAGTAAATCGAAATCGCACCTAAAGTGCCAATGACACTTGCAATCAAGGATGACAAAAGGGCTAAAATAAGCGTATTTAAAACTATATTTATGAGCCTCTTGTCAGAAAAAACTGCCAAATAGTGGTCCAGGGTGAAGGATTCGAAAGTATTCATGTTTCCGCCGCTATTGAAGGAATAAAAAATCAAATATCCCAGAGGTAGGTACATGATAATAAAAACAAAAATCAAAAATAAATTTAAAAATTTAGTCGACCTATTTTCCATTATTATCCCCCTTCCTATTTAAAAACGAAATTACTGCAAACATGATAGCTATAAGGACAAGGCCAATAGTAGAACCCATTCCCCAGTTTTGGGTAACTAGGTAGTGCTGCTCAACTGCTGTACCTAAGGTAATCACCTTATTTCCTCCAATTATCCTGGTAATTAAAAATAGGGATAAGGAGGGAATAAAGACTGCCTGAAAACCTGCTATAACCCCATCCTTGGAAAGCGGCAGGATGATTTTCCTAAAGGTTTGAAACCTAGTCGCTCCAAGATCTTCGCTAGCGATTATATATTCCTTAGGAATCGAATCTATAGACCTAAAGATAGGTAGAATCATAAAGGGTAATTCTACATAGGATGCAACCAAAATGAAGGCTGGATTTGTAAAAAGAAAGCCCTCACTTGCAAGGCCTAAAAGCCCAACAATCGTACCATTTTTATTAAAAAGTCCTATAAAAGCGTAGGCTTTTAGGACTAGATTTATCCAGGTTGGTAAAATTACCAAAAGCAAAATCAAATCCTTGTGCTTAGCCTTAGTCAAAAAATATGAAAAAGGATAGGCCCACAAGAGGGTAAAGGATGTGATTAGAAAAGCCGTCAAAAAGGAATTTAGGGTCATTATTATATAGTTTTTGCTAGAAAAATAGGCTATATAATTATCAAAGGTAAAATTCCCGTATATATCAAAAAATGATTGGTACAAAAGTAGGAGGATTGGAGCAATTATAAATATCAAAATCCAAATATAGTAAATAAAGGTTAATTTTTGGTATTTTTTAGCCATCATCTTCTCCTGTAGCATACTTTTCAAGTCTCTTATCAAAGGCTTCTTCAGATTCATTATAGCGCATAACGTGGATATTTTCAGGATTTATCCTAAGACCAATATCATCTCCCTCTTCAAAACGCTTAGTGGTATGAATTTTCCAAGTAAAATCTCTCTTATCATTGCCTATTATTTCATTAAAGACCCCGCGAAAGAGAATATTATCAATATTTATCCCTATATCGGCCATATCTAGAGGGACTACTTCTATATCTTCTGGTCTTATAACTACTTCTACCCTCTCACCCTTGGCTATACCTGCATCAGAACAGTCAAAGACTTTGCCTGCAAATTCTACCTTGTAGTCATCAACCATCCTTGCTTTTAGGATATTGGATTCACCAATAAATTCTGCTACATAGCGGTTAATTGGCTCGTCATAGATATCCTTTGGAGGACCTTGTTGAACAATTTTCCCCTTATCCATGACAAAGATATGGTCACTTAGAGCAAGGGCTTCTTCCTGGTCATGGGTTACAAAAACAAAGGTAATCCCTAGCTCCCACTGGATATCAGAAAGTAAGACCTGCATAGACTTTCTAAGTTTCATATCAAGGGCAGATAAAGGCTCATCTAGTAAGAGCACATCAGGCTTATTGACAATGGCGCGAGCGATTGCTACCCTTTGCTTTTGGCCACCTGACATTTGGCTAACCTCACGCTTTTCAAAACCTGCTAGATTTACCATGGCAAGGGCCTTTTCCACTTCTTTTTTTATAATAGCCTTGTCAGTTTTTTTTATTTCTAGACCAAAGGCCACATTGTCGTAGACATTCATATGAGGAAAGAGAGAATAGTTTTGAAAGACTGTATTTACTGTCCTCTTACTAGCTGGGACATTTCCTACATTTTCCCCATTTATATAGACATCGCCCCTACTTGGCTCTAAAAACCCTGCTATTAAATTTAAAATGGTAGTCTTACCACAACCAGATGGCCCCAAAAGAGTATAAAACTTTCCCTTTTCAAGCTCTAGGTCAACAGATTTTAGGACTTCTTCATCTCCATAAAACTTAGAAACTCCATCTAAAACTACCGAATAATTATCAAAATTTTTATCCATTTTGACCACCCCCAACATTTTATCATTATAAAAAGTATACCTCTTTTTTTAAATTTTTAGGAGTTGAGATTTACAAAAAAATATCAAGTGGATATACTTTTGTTAAA
The DNA here is from genome assembly GCF_937934665.1 of uncultured Anaerococcus sp. Lineage (GTDB taxonomy): Bacteria > Bacillota > Clostridia > Tissierellales > Peptoniphilaceae > Anaerococcus. Next base: position 6,865 of record NZ_CALGYW010000089.1, on the reverse strand, counting down.
AATTTTCAAAAAAATATACCAGGCCTAGGCCCAGTACACTTTTTGCTTAATAATCCTTATTTATTATCTTCTTCAACAGTTTTCGCTGCAGTCCTACCTGAAGCAATTATTTCTGTTATGGCATTGCCCCCAAGCCTGTTACCGCCGTGGATACCGCCTGTAACTTCTCCTGCTGCATAAAGACCTGCTATTGGCTTATCATCAGCGTTTAGGACTCTCCTGTGATCATCAACCTTAAGTCCGCCCATGGTATGGTGGGTTGATGGAGCTAGGAACCTTACTCTGATTTTGCCAATCTTGTAGGTATCTGGTTTATATTTGCCATTTTCATCCTTTTCTGCTTCACCGATTAGAGACCTGTAGGATTCTTTTGAAACTTCTAGCTTTTCTGTCTCACCCATTACATAAGAGTCGTATTCTTTTATAGCATCTTCTATTTGCTGGCCTGTAAGGTCTATTTCTAGCTCTTTAAAGAGGTCGTCAAGCTCATCTATTTCTCTTACATATTGCCTTAGATCGACATCCTCATCCTCATATGGGTATGGTCCAGGAATAGGACTTGCTACATTACCTACTTCTACAAAGACACCCTTGGTGCCGTTTATCTCTATACCATTATCAAAGGCACCCTTTGATAAAACATCACGTTCTGCAGACTCATCTACGTACCTCTTGCCTGTTTTTGGTGAAATATAGATTACATCTTCACCACCACCAAAGGCAAGGTTGCCGTCTTGGATCCAGGAAATTGGCATCATTTGGGTAAAGCCTTCGCCTGTTGTCGCTGCTCCAACCTCTTCTGCCATCCTTATACCGTCACCCATTAGGGAATTTCTGTTGGTTGTCTTTAAAGATCCTTCAAGGGCTTCTGGGTCCCAATACTCGTTTGTTTCCTTAACTCTTTCGATATTTGCAGCGTAGCCACCTGTTGCAAGGATAACTCCCTTATTTGCCTTAAGGGTGAAGGCTGTACCGTCAAAGAGTTCTCCTTCAACTCCTACAACTTTGCCCTCTTCTTCTATAAGCTTTTCGGCATCTGCTCTTCTGTAGATTTTGTTATCTTCATCTAGCTCTTCAAACTTTTGAATAGGCGCTCTAAAGTAGGTTGCCCACCTACCTTCTTCCATCTCTCCATTTACTTCTGAGCCAATAAATTGGTTTTGCCTTTGCCACAAACCACCTATTAGGGTTCTTTGGGTAGAGTCATCAAATTGTGATCCCATTTCATTTAGCCATGGTTTTATCTCCTGGCCTTCCTCTATGAATTGGCTAACTAGCCCCTCATTTCCATAAACCCAGCTAGTTTTTTCAAAGTTTGGCCTTATACCACCATAGTAGGTTTGGAAAATATGGAGATTGATAGTTGAGAAAAGTGTAAGGTCAGTTTCTTGCTTGCCAGCTTCTAGTTGTGGTTTGGCCCAGTCAAGATAGGCCTTGATTTCTTCTTTTAAAGCCTTAAGCACAGGCAGGTATTCTTCGTGAACACCTCTTTTTGATAGGGCTTCTATATCTCCTATTACAAAGTCTTCTCCGTCAAGTTTTTCGTCAAATGGTTCTTCTGACCAATTATAAATTGTCTCTAGGGTATGAATCCTACCGTTATCTGATTTTACTTTTTCAAATTTTTCGCCATTGTGTTCGCCTTCTGTTGCATCTGGATCATCTTTATCCCAAACAAGGTATGGCATGACAGATTGGTATTGGCCACCAGAAACAAGAGTATTACCACCGATTTCAACGTTTTTTTCCACAAGGGCAACCTTGTTTCCCGCTTGAGCTGCTTCCACTGCTGCAGAAACCCCTGCACCGCCAGCACCTACAACCACCACATCATAGGTCTCTTCGATTGCTTCTTGCGGGCTTACTTCTATTGTGTTTTTCTTAAAGGCGTCAAGATCGCTTACTTCTGCCTCTTCTGCCGCCTTATTAACTGCTGATTTAAAGGCAGCTGATGTGATTGTTGCTCCTGATACATTATCAACACCTGTACCATTTGTCTTTAAAATATCTTCTTTTACAATATCAAAGGCAGGGGTACCAACGTGGTCTGTTTCAACGTTTTCTACTACTTCTATTTCTTCAACCTTATCCTCGTTAAATTTAACAGAGACCTTCATAGGTCCATTATAGCCATCTGCCTCTGCCTCGTATGTACCTGGCTTGAAGGTAAATTTTGTTTTTTCACTATTTTCATCAGTATCCTTACCTTCTTCCTTCTCCTCTTCTTTGACTTCTTCAACCTGCTCTTCTACTTTTGTTTCTTCCTTTGGTTCTTCTTTTTTATCAGTATCAACTGTACAAGCAGTTAGGGAAAAACCTGCAATAAGCATCAAAGCCAACAATTTAGATTTTTTCATAAGACCCTCCTTTATTTTTATAAGTAAAAATGTTTATATATGCAAACAATTTCATACTTGCAACATTAAGATATCTCTACTCATCTTTCTTACCCCTAGTATAGCACAAAATCAATAAAATATATAATATCTTGTTAAGTATTTTATAAATTTTCCTAAAAAAAGGCTGTTGCAAATTGCGATTATCCTCCCACCAACCTAGGATTCTCTTTGAAAGTTTGCCTCTTGAGGCCGTAAGGCCAATTCCAGCCCACTGGCTCATGGAGGCGAAACTTTACGAGAAAAAAGCCCGTCGGCTCTTTGAGACCCTATGATTATATTGGGACGATTTATTCATTCTGCAACAGCACAAAATTTATTCTTGAATTTCAATTTTATCATCTAAGTAAATATCAGATAATCTTGCCAAAAATATTATAGCTATAATTAGAGCTACTATGGCATAGGCTAGGGTGAAAAATGCAAATAAGCCCCAACCAACAAACTCATCTTTTACCAAAAGCAAAAGTCCAAGACTTAGGATATAGACTAAAAGTGGGATGCCTTCCCATTTTAGACCCAAAAGCAAAGTCTTTTTAAAAAGTCTCTTACCTTGGCTAAAAATCTTTCCTATAATTGTCATTACCCCATCTTCTGTATCATAATGATCAGCTAGGTAAAAATTAGTATAGGCAAAGAATATAGCAACAAGTGCTATAATTATAAGGCCAATTATTGGTAGGATAACAGCCCCAATAGCAAAGACTGCGCTATTACTTGGGTTAGCCATAGCTGAAAATACGCTGATAGCTCCACTTGCTGTAAGTACTGACTGACCAATGGCCCTTGCCACAGATATTAAAAAACCAACTGTAAGGACTTTCATATTTAAATAATTTACCTGGTTTAGGTAATCTCCAACTGACCCCATCCTATTTCTAATAAGTCCACTAGAAATAGAAAATGAAAATATAAAGGAAATTATCCCTGTTATTAGGTCAGCTAAGAATGTCACTACAAAATTATCATCACCCATAGCAAGAATGAGTCTTCCTATTAGATAATTTGTAATAGCTACTATAATTAATATCCATAATATAGATGAATATTTATATGCTCTTTTCATAATATTCTCCAATTCTTAATTTCTCTCTCATTAATAATTTACCACATTTTAGAAATTTTTACCATAAAAAATATAAATGGGTATTAATATAGGGAGGTGATATAATGATAGAAATCAAACTAAATAAAGAAAAATCTAGGTCTGAAGCAAAAGATGGAGAAAAAACAATCGGCCTTTGCGAATACCAAGTAAAGGATGATGTTATAGACATCTACCATACCGAGGTAGACCCATCTTATGGAGGCAAGGGAATTGCAGGTAAACTCTTAGAAGAAGTGGTAGGTCTTGCCAAAAAAGAAGGTAAGAAAATCTATCCAACCTGCTCCTATGTACGTAAGAAATTTGACGAAGACGACTCTTACAAGGATATAGATGTGAGATAAAATATTGGACCTAACTGTACTTAGGTCCTTTTCTTTGTTAATAATTTGCCCAATCTAGAAGATAGGATTTTTTGGGGGTATTATAAGTGTAATAAGATAAGGGAGGTGGAAATGGAAAAATCGAATAAGCACAGATTTAGAAAACAGGGGATCTTATCAATCTCTATTTTTTTGGCTGTAAATGCCATTATAAGTGGAGCCTTAATCTTTATAAAAGATGAGCTAGGCCTAACACTTGCTCAAGCAGAATTTTTAGTTAGCCTTCCATCTATAACAACCATCATCGCAATCCTTTTAAGCGAACCCATTAGCCAAAAAATTGGCATCAAAAAATGCGTAAGCTTGGGGCTTTTTTTAGTGGGCACATCTGCCTTCCTGCCTCTTTTATCAAGAACTTACCTATCTATCTTCCTATCAAGGCTTATGTTAGGTTTTGGTGTTGGCCTTTATAACGGTCACTCAGCAAGCCTTATAAATATCTTCTACAAGGGAGATGAGGCTGCAGGACTTCACGGCATTAGAAACTCCTTTGAATATATAGGTCTTATGACCCTTTTATTTATAGCAGGTCTTATCATGAAAATTTCCTGGCAACTAGTATTTTTAACCTACGCCCTGGCATTTTTAGTTTTGATATTTTTTAACCTCACTGTAGAAAATGTAGTCCATCCCATAAACCTAGCTGATGAAAAATTTAGGATTACCCTCCAAACCATATTTTTTATGGTCTTTGCAGGGATTATGGTTATGGATACAACAGCTGTTACAATTAGGTTTTCAACTGTAGCCACAAGAAGTTTGGGCCAAGAAGTTAATATCAATATGCTAACCATGGTCCTGCCCCTTTGTGGAATGATAACTGGATTTTTCTTTGGAAAGATAAATAGAAAACTAAGGTCTAAAACAATCCTACTTGGCCTTATCCTTTATGTCCTTACAAATATTATCCTAAGTATCTTTGGAGAAAATGTCTACGTCTACATGCTAGCCATGGCCCTAACAGCTATCTCTCAAAGCCTCTGCTTTCCATATATATTCGCAGAAGTGGCAAGGGTAACAAGGTCCTCATCATCAAGGATAATAAATAACCTAATCTTTGTAGGATGTAATATAGGAGGATTTTTGGCATCAAGCTTTCTAAATGCTCTTAATTTAATATTTAATCTACAGGGTCCAACAACAGCCTTTATGGGCTTTGCAGTCCTATATTTAGGCTTTTTCGCAGTCTACTTCTACGAATACCTAAGCGTCAGATCCTTTAGAAGAGTGTAAAACAAAAATCTCGGAATTTAAAACTTTCCGAGATTTTTTCTTATTTATTTTCTTTCGCAAATTTTTTAAGATATTCTTCGTATAATTTTTTATAAACTTCTGAGTCCTTTAAAAGTTTGTCGTGCTTGCCAATAGCTTCTATTTTTCCCTTATTTATAACAATAATTTCATCTGTTAATTTATTTAATAGGTCGATTTTATGGGAAATTATGAGCCCTTTCTCATTTTCAAGATAAGATTTTAAAATATCAGAAGCTTCCTTTTCACTGATTAGATCAAGGCTTGTGAAAGGCTCATCTATGAGATATGCCGCCTTGGTTTTTAAAAGTAATAGCCTTGCAAGAGCAATTCTCTCCTTTTCTCCACCGGATATTTTCTTTCCTCTTTGACCGAGCTTCCTCCCTTTTAGGTGGGAAATATTTAATTTTTCTATCAATTTATCATAGTCTTTACCAATATAAAAATTATGAGAAAGAATAAGTCCAGCGAGATCTGATATTCCCTTTTGATCCATTTCCAAAAGATTTTTAATAAAATCACTTCTTAATTCATTATCAGTATCATGGTTTTTCGAGCTTGTTAGAGTATTTATGATTAGCTTATAGTTTTCATCAAATTCACCTTTTCTAATTTTTAGAAGTGAATCATTTATTTCTTTTTCTTTTTTCCTATACTCACTTTCTGTCAGCCTTTTTTTTGCCAAAAGTGATATTATAAGCAAGGTCATCATCAAAAATTTCATTTTCTTGAGGATAGAACCTAAAAAGTGCCAGCCTCATATTAAGATCTAATTCACTAACGTTTTTATCTCCAACTAAAACTATTCCTTGGCTCGCTTTTTCATTTCCTAACAAAAGATTAAAAAGAGATGACTTACCTTCGCCAGATAAGCCAACAATCCCATAGACCTTATCAAGCTTAATAGAAATCTCATCAAGAAGTACTCTGTCATCATACTTTAAAGTAAGATTTTCTATTTTATAGTCAATTCTTTTTGGGATATTAAGCTTAGATTTCGCCTCATAAGATGTCTTGTTTCTATTATAAAGCATATTCACACTTGTCTTAGTATCGTAAAAATTTCTTACAAAATAAAGGGGCATAAAGATTGTTTCAAAATAAAAATTAAGGGCTATAAAACTTGAAATTTGTAGATTTTTCCTCTTTATTTCAAACATAGCAAGGATAAAAAATACTATCAAAGCTAGGTGTTTTATCGTATCGATAAAACCACCAGCCATCTCTTCGTAGACCAAGACCTTTTTGAAACTATCATCTCTTTCGTCCATTTTTTCTTCTATAAAATTTCGCCTCTGGTTAAAATTACCACTATTCATTAAGGAAGTTTTGTTCTCGATAGTCTCAAGCATTATAGGATTTAATTTCATTATCTCATCCCTTAATATTTTGAAATTTACTGACCTTCTTTTTTGTAAAATAAAAAGGCCAAGACCCGCTATGACGTATGAAATGAGAATAAGCAAGGGAAAAATCTTCATCCACCTATAGGATATAAATAAAATTACTATCGCAGATATTATGCTTATTATCCCAAAAAACATATTATCAGCAAAAAGTCTTGTAGAAATCTGTTCGGCATCTCCAAACAGCGATGATAAAAAAGCTGATGGTCCTCTAGCGCTTATTATCGGACTTTCCTCAATAGTTAGAGAATCTAGAAGGTCAAGACTTATAGACTTTTGTACTAAAATCTTAATCCTATTTAGCATATAAATTTGGATGAAACT
>NZ_CALGYW010000088.1 GCF_937934665.1 uncultured Anaerococcus sp. | reverse complement strand
TTCTCCTTTGGTGGAGGCTACGCAGCCCTTCCCCTAATCCAACAAGAGGTAGTGGTAGAAAATAGCTGGCTTGCCGTAGGAGAATTTAACGACCTAATCACAATAAGTCAGATGACACCAGGGCCCATTGCCCTAAACTCAGCAACTTTTGTAGGCCAAAGGGTAGCAGGTTTTCCAGGAAGCCTTGCAGCAACCATGGGTTGTATCCTACCATCTGCCATCATAGTAGGAGCCCTATCCTATTTTTATAAGAAATATAAGGACCTAGACACCATGACAGAAGTTCTAAAATTTCTAAGACCGGCGATTGTAGTAATGATCCTAATAGCAGGTCTTGATATCCTACAAACCGCACTTTTTGATGTAGAAAAAGTAGCAATAGCAAATCTAGATTTCAAAATGCTAGGCATATTCATACTAGCCTTCATAGTAATGCAAAAAAAAGACTACGACCCAATAAAAGTAATGCTCGCAAGCGGGGCTGTATACCTAGTTTTGGGACTGGTGGTGTAAGAGATTATGCTTTATTCGCACAAGATTTATAAGGGGATTTTTAAAAAGGTTTTGGGCTTTTTAATCTTAATCCTCCTTGGTCTTTCAGGCCTATATATTTACCTCTACTATGCAGTTGATTATAAGGAAGCTAGGGCCAATCTCGATGTTGTTTACAATGAATTTGCCCTAATTGACACAAGTTTTAAAGATTTCCTTAAGGAAAATGATAAAGAAATTGACGCAGGTCTAGAGAGGGGCAAGGCCAGTCAAAGTCTTGTAAATTCCTATTACAGCTTGGCAAATGAGCTTGGAGTTGACTACCAAATTGATTTCTATCCTGCAAAGGGAAATGAGTTTGCCTATGGCAAGAGAAAAAGAGATTACAAAGCCTTTAGGTCTTACCAAGACATTATGGGTCTTGATAAAGATAGGATTTTCACTACATTTTTTAAGGATGAAAATGAAATAGTTTATGTTGTTAGGGGTGAATATAAGAATGGATTTGCTGTTCTTTATATACCTAGTTCTAATATCACAAGAAAAATCAGACTTAAAGCCAGCGGATTTTACATAACTGATAGCTATGGCAAGGTTATTTCTAATGACTCAGCCCTAGTAGAAAATAATCTGGATAGGCTAAATAAATTAAAGGTAGATTTCTTTAACGAAGGCTCTTATATTAAACAATCAAGGCCCTATGAGACCTACCAAGTTCATAGCTTAGTTAAAAGAACAATATCTAATGACCAATTTGGTTTTATTTTAGTTTCCATCCTCTTGGCCGGAGCTCTGATTTTACTTATTTTACTAGCTTCAATTAGGGGATTCATAGAAGAATCTACCGAAGTTATATCAAGACTTAACGAGGAAATTAATATGGTGGCTGAAGGGGAGCTTGATCGTATAGATATAAGGACAGATGACGAAATAAACTCCATAGTCAAACATATAAATAAGCTTATCGACTCAAAGAAAATCCTTCTAGATAAAAACCTTAGACTAAAGTATACCAACAAATACAATGAATTTAAGATGCTAGAATCTCAATTCAATCCGCATTTTCTATACAATACCTTGGAGCTTATTTCTATAACCATGTATATAGACCCAAAGATATCAGACAGGATAATCCAAGATTTAAATGAAATTCTAAGGTATAGCATAAATGACCTATCTTTTTTAAGGCTTGATGAAGATATTTACTACATTTATAAGTTTTTGGATATAGAAAAGATTAAGTCTGAAAATAAGTTTAATTATGATATAGATATGGATCCTGCTAGCGGAGAGGTTTTAGTCCCTAAACTTTTCTTACAACCACTTTTAGAAAATAGTTTAAAATATGCAAGAAAATCTACATCCAAGCTAGATTTAAAAATAAAAATAAAATGCGAGGATAAAAGTCTCTTAATTAAGGTATGGGATAATGGAAAAAGTCTAACCAAGAATGAGATCCAAAAACTTAATAGTTATTTGGAAGCTGAATCGAAGAAAGATTATATTTCCATGAAACACCACGGCCTTATAAATACCTACAATAGACTTAAAATGCTTTATAAGGATGAGGTATGGATGGGCTTTGTAGAAGATACAGATGGGGTAAGGATAGAAATTAGGATAAGGTTATAAGATGATAAAAGTATTGATAGTTGAAGATGAAAATTTAATTAGGAAAAAACTCCTCCATTTCATTGACTATGATGCCTTGGGTATGGTTGTTGTAGCTGACGGAGCAAATGGAGTAGAGGGTGTAGAGCTTATCAAAAAATACCAGCCAGACATAGTCCTTGCCGACATAAATATGCCAGAAAAAGATGGCCTGGATATGATAAGTGAAACCCTAGACTATGACTATATAGCTATAATTATATCTGGTTATGATTATTTTTCCTATGCCCAAAGAGCTCTTAAATACGGTGTTACAGACTATTTACTAAAGCCAATAAGTCTTGATGATCTAGAGGAATCCTTGACGAATGCTAGGGAGCTTATATATAAAAAGAGAGATGTAATCTCACAAAAAACAAGTCTTGGAAATGCAGTTGATATCAGTCTAGATAAGATTATTAAGGATAGCACAGTTTTAGCAATGATTAATTATATAAAAAACAATTACCAGGATAAAATAAGTATATCTGACTTGTCAAAAGAGCTGGCTTATTCAGAGTCTATGCTAAATAGGAAGTTTAAAAAAGAAGTCCACCTTACCTTCAATGAATATCTAAATAGGTATAGGATAAACAAGGCCATAGAATTGCTAGAAAATTCTGACTATAATATAAGCGAGATAGCCTATATGTGCGGATATTCATCTGCTAAATATTTTTCAAGAGTTTTTAAAAAATATTTAGGAATTGCTCCTTCTGACCTTTAAGGGACAAAGTTGACTAAAAAGTACACCTATTGTGTTAAATAGTGTACTTTTTTTGTGGCTAAAAATGATACAATATAGGTAAGAAAACATTTGGAGGGAAAATATGAAAAAGAAATTACTCAGTATTTTAGCAGTATTTGGACTTATCCTAGCTTCAGGATGCGGAAATAATGCTAAAGAAGAAAACGATGTCAAAGAAGAAAAGGCAGAAACTAAGGTAGAAGAATCTGCTGAAGAAGTAAAAAAGGACGATGAAGAAACTTTAATTGTTTATTCACCAAACTCAGAAGGACTTATCAACTCAATAATTCCTGCATTTGAAGAAAAATATGGTATCACAGTTCAACTAGAACAAGCTGGTACAGGCGAACTTTTCACTAAACTAAGAGGTGAAGCATCAGCTCCAGTAGCAGATGTTATCTTTGGTGGATCATTCTCAACTTATTCTGAAAATAAAGACTTATTTGAAGAATACGTTTCAAGCCACGATAGTGAACTTCCAGAAGCTTTCAGAAACAAAGATGGCTACAAAACAAGCTATACACTTGATGGTTCTGTAATTATCGTAAACAAAGACCTTACAGATGGTATTGAAATCAAAGGTTACAAAGACCTATTAAACCCAGAACTTAAGGGCAAAATCGCAACAAGTGACCCAACATCTTCATCATCAGCTTTCTCACACCTAACAAATATGTTAGTAGCTATGGGTGGCTATGAATCAGACGAAGCCTGGGACTATGTTGACAAATTATTCAAAAATATCGACGGCAAAATCCAATCATCTTCATCTTCAGTTTACAAAACTGTAGTAGACGGCGAAATGGCAGTTGGTATTTCTTATGAAGACCCAGTTATGCAACTAATCAAAGACGGTGCAGACAATATCGATATAGTTTACATGGAAGAAGGTGTAATCTTCCTACCAGCAGGTTCAGGTATAATCAAGAACTGCTCACACCCAAACAATGCTAAGCTATTCATGGACTTTTTAAACTCTAAAGAAGCTCAAGATATCCTAGGCACACAAACAACAAACAGACCAATCAGAGAAGACGCTGAAGTAAGCGACTTTATGAAACCAATCACAGAAATTAAGCAATTACAAGAAGATTATGACTATGTTAATGAAAACAGAGAAAAAATCATCGAAAGATTTACAAACCTTCTTGTAGAAGCAGGAAACTAAGATGTCAAAAATAATAATCAAAGACGCCGTTAAAAAATACGGCGACAAGACAGTAATAAAATCTATCAACCTAGAGATCCAGGATGGTGAATTTTTCACCCTCCTTGGACCTTCAGGATGTGGAAAGACAACATTACTTAGGATGATAGCCGGCTTTAACTCAATCGAAGGCGGCGAATTTTATTTTAATGATACCCTCATTAACAATATGGACCCATCCAAGAGAAACATAGGAATGGTATTCCAAAACTATGCAGTCTTCCCAAATATGACAGTTAGGGGCAATATAGAATTTGGCCTTAAAGAGAGAAAAGTAGAAAAAGCTGAGATGGATAAGAGGGTGGAAAAAATTCTCGATATAATGAAAATCAGAGAATATGCCGACAGAAAACCTCAAAATCTATCAGGCGGTCAGCAACAAAGGGTGGCTTTAGCTAGGGCTATAGTTATTGAGCCAGACGTTTTATTAATGGATGAGCCATTAAGTAACCTAGATGCTAAATTAAGAGTCGACCTTAGAGAAGAAATCAGAAGAATACAAAAAGAAATTGGTATCACAACAGTTTATGTAACCCACGACCAAGAAGAAGCCATGGCAGTATCAGACAGGATTGCTGTTATGAAAGACGGAGTTATTGAGCAATGTGACAAACCAAGAAAGATTTACCACAAGCCAAACAATATGTTCGTAGCTTCCTTTATCGGAACAAACAACGTATTAAGTGGAAATTATGACGCAGAAAATAAGGAAATTATCATAGATTCTGGTGAAAAATTCTCCTACAATTTAGGAAATCAACCTAGCCAAAGGGTAAAACTTTCAGTTAGACCTGAAGATTTTAGGCTAGACCCAAATGGAGATGTAGAAGCAAAAATAAATGACGAAGTATTTTTAGGTTCTACTATGCATTATAATGTAGAACTTAAGGATAAGACCCTTTTAAACATAATGGAAGAATCAAAGTTTGAAGAAGTAAGCAGGGTAAATACAGACACAAAATTAATGATTAACCTTGATAAGATTAACGTATTTAACGAAAAAGGAGATGTGAATCTCAATGAAAACGAAAGCTAATAAATTTGGATTTTGGAAAATAATTACCCTAGCCATCCTAGCTGGAGTTTTTATATTTTTACTATATCCAATCACCAGACTTTTAATCCAATCTTTTTACAACAAAGAAGGAAACCTAAGTCTTGCAAACTTTACTGAATTCTTTTCAAACAAGTACTATTTTTCAACCATTATAAACAGTTTGAAATTATCGATAATAGCCACAGCCACAACCATTCTCCTAGCTACACCAATAGCTTATTTTATGAGTTTTTATAAGATTAAGGGAGCCAAGGTTTTAGAGATAATCATAATCCTTGCCTCAATGTCAGCGCCTTTTATCGGTGCTTATTCATGGATCTTATTGCTTGGTAGAAATGGTATTATAACAAACTTTTTTGCGGGCCTTGGCCTAAATATTCCTGATATATACGGTTTTGCTGGAATCTTACTAGTATTCACCTTCCAACTATATTCATTAGTATTTTTATATGCCAAGGCAGCCTTTGAAAACCTTGACGCATCCCTTATGGAAGCAAGCGAAAACTTGGGAGTAACAGGCTTTAAGAGATTTAGGAAAATAATCCTACCTCTTGTGACCCCATCACTTTTAGCAGGAGGCCTTTTAGTCTTCATGAGATGTATGTCTGACTTTGGTACCCCAATGCTAATAGGTGAAGGTTATAGGACCTTCCCAGTATTAATCTACAATGAATTCGTAGGCGAAGTTGGCCAAAACCAGGGCTTTGCATCAGCAATTGCAATAATAGCCATACTAGTAACCAGTCTAATATTTGTAATTCAAAAGAAAATATCAGAGAAAAATGCCTATTCGTCAAACTTCTTAAATCCAGTTTCAAAAACTAAGCTTAAGGGGGCAAAGGGTGTTTTAATCCACCTATTTGTCTACATTATAGTAGGCCTATCAATCCTACCACAAGCTTATCTGATTTTGACATCATTTAAGAACACATCAGGAAAGATATTCATTGACGGATATTCATTAAAATCTTACCACACAGCCTTTGCAAGGATGGGCACATCTATTAGAAATACCCTCCTTCTACCACTCCTAGCCCTTATAATTATCATAATCTTATCAGTTTTGATAGCCTATATAGTAGTTAGGATAAAAGGCAAACTTGCAGCAGCCATAGACGTATTCACCATGGTACCATTTATCCTACCAGGAGTTGTAATTGGTATTGCCCTTCTAACAGGTTTTGGAAATGGTATGATGGGATCAAACTTCCTAGTCTTGGGCGGCACAATGTGGATAGTAATAGTCTCCTTTGTAATAAGAAGACTGCCTTATACCCTAAGGTCTGCCACATCGACTCTTCAGTCACTGCCAATATCCTTAGAAGAAGCTTCCTACTCCCTAGGTGCAAGCAAATTTAAGACCTTTGCTCAAATCACTCTTCCACTTATGATGAGGGGAGTAGTAGCAGGCTCTATATTATCATACGTAACCTTGATATCAGAGCTATCTTCATCTATTATTCTTACAAACCTAAAAACAAGAACAATGACAGTTTCTATCTATACAGAGGTTGTAAGAGGTAATTACGGAGTAGCTGCAGCCCTTGCTACCATGCTTACAGTATTTACAATAATAGCCCTAATAGTATTTAATATTATAGGCTCAAAGAAAAATAAATGATTTTTATAAGTACCCTTTAAAAGACTCTAACTTTCTCTAGTTTAGAGTCTTTTTTTGATGAGGTTCTTTTTTTATAAGTTAAGAAAAGTTTGGGTGAATTTTCAAAAAAACGTTTTTCTATGATATAATAATATATAGAAGTATTTTATTATTCGGAAAAGTTCTAATTTTGTGAGGCTAGTATGGATATTTATGATATAGCTGAGTTGTCGGGTTATTCTACAGCGACGGTTTCTAGGGTTATTAATAAGTCGCCCAATGTGAGTGATAAGGCGAGAAAAATTATAGAGGAAATAATAAAAGAGTCAGGCTATAAGCCAAATAGGATAGCTAGGAGTTTGGCTACAAATTCTACAGAGATGATTGGGATAATGGTACCTGATATTAGGAGGTTTTTTGCAAGCCAGTCAGCCTTCGAGCTTGAAAGAAGGCTTGACGAGCTTGGCTATACCACACTTTTATGTGTTACTACTGATAGCTACGAAAAAAAGATGAGCTATCTGGATGTCCTTGTTGAGAGCAAGGTTGACGCTATAATATGTGTTGGTTCTACCTATGAGGAGAAGAGATTTTACGAAAAGCTTAAAAACATGTCGGTAATTATTCCCATGGCGCTTTTAAATGTGAAAACTACTGATGAGAATGAAAAAATTGTAAACGTCTATATAGATGAGATTGAAGCCATGGATCAGGCGGTTAAACTTTTAAAGGACAATCTTTACAAAAAACCCCTCTATGTTTCTTACGATACAGGTTTTATGTCAAGGTCTTATATAGCCAAAAAGTCAGGTTTTGTAGAAGCTCTTTACAAGCATTATGATGATGCAGATTTTGTTGAATTTAAGGTAAAAAATCCAGAAAAAGACCTGCCTAGGTTAATAGAGTTTTTAAAGGAAAATAATGAATTTGACTCTCTTCAATTTGAGCTAGATAGGCTTGCCGTCATAGCCTATAAGCTTATGGCAAATGCTGGTATGAAAATTCCTGAAGACTATGGGATAATTGGTTTTGATAATATTCACGCTACAGAATTTACCAACCAAGCCATAACATCGATTGACCAAAGGATATCTGACCAGGTAGAAATCGCCAT
>NZ_CALGYW010000087.1 GCF_937934665.1 uncultured Anaerococcus sp. | reverse complement strand
CCGCCAGACCAAGGCTTTTTAATTGTTGTTTGAATTTTAAAGGGCTAATCCAGCCTAATGCGGCATGTCTTCGTTGCCTGTTGTAAAAAATCTCTATGTATTCCCAAATTACCTGTTTGGCTGCACTTCTGGTTCTGAAGCGGTAAAAACCGGTGCATTCACATTTCAGACAACCAAAGAAGTTTTCAGCGGGGGCATTATCATAAGGATTTCCTTTGTTGCTCATACTTTGCCGGATATTATATCGTTTTAGTAGAGACCGGAAAGCTTTGGAGCAATACTGGCTGCCCCTATCGGAGTGGAATATTAGGCCATCCGCTGGTCGTGCCCGTTCTAGGGCCATTTTAAGGGCTTTTATCACTAGTTCCTTGGTCATTCTTTTACTAGATGCATGTCCAACAACTTCCTTAGTGCATAGATCCTTGACTATGGCGGTATACAACCATCCTTCTTCGGTCCAATGGTAGGTTATGTCACTCACCCACACGGTGTTTGGCAGTGGTGCGTCAAATTTTTGATTCAGTAAATTAGGGGCAACCGGCAAATTATGTTTACTGTTTGTTGTGGCTTTCCACTTAATCTTGCGTTTAGAGCGGATGTTATGCTTTTTCATCAACCTGTAAACGGTTCCCCTGCTACAGGGAATGGATTCTCTGACTTCCGCCCAAATGGGGTCCAAACCATAAGTAGGATGCTTTTGATGCACTTTCCTGATCCTGCTAAGAATCCTGGCGTGTCTTTTAGCTCGTCTTGATGGCGGCCTGCCCAACCAATCGTAATACCCGCTCCGGGATACTTCCAAAACTTCGCACATTTTCGCCACAGACCACCCGGAGGAGGCGTGGGCCTTGATAAATTTGAATTTATCATTGGTCGTAGCTGGATCTATGGTTTTATGAAAATGGCTACGGACTTTTTTAGGACATCAACTGTCTCCTTTGTGTTCGCCAATTGTTTTTTAAGTTTCTTGTTCTCGGCCTCTAGTTCAGCGATTCTTTTATCCTTAGAACTTTCGGGTTTCGTAGCCTGCCGGACCCACCTTCTTATGGTTGGCTGGGATACACCTAAGTCGCTTGCTACCGCCGATATAGTCCTATCTTGTTCAACTACCATCTTCACTGCGTGGGTCTTAAACTCATCATCATACCGGACAGAACCGTTAACCATAATTGACACCCCCTCGTGAACTAATTATACGATCACGACCTAGTGTCCGTCAAAGTGGGCA
>NZ_CALGYW010000086.1 GCF_937934665.1 uncultured Anaerococcus sp. | reverse complement strand
CGACAAGTTTGTTCTTGCCGGGCAATGGGGTTTAAATTTCATCGCTATTATAAGGGGTAGTTTGGTAAACATAGTAGTTTAGCCAATTATTAAAAAAGATATAACCTGAGGACTTCCACCTTTGGAGGATTTTTTTATTTGGGTCATCATCTAGGTAGTAGTGCTTGGCAGATGGTGTATCTAGTCCGTTTTTTATATCTCTTCTATATTCTTCATCTAGGGTTTCCTTGTCGTATTCTAGGTGGTTTAGGTTAAAGACAAATTTATCGTCCTTGGATTTGATAATGGTTGAGCCCATATCCTTATCACCTACAAGCCCTATAAGGTCAGAAACTTTCGCTACTTCTTCTTCTCTTATAGTCTTATACCTAGAGTTTGGTAGGTAGAAGACATCATCAAAGCCTAAAAGGAGTTTATCGTCTGTCTCCTTATAGTATTCGTGCACTTCAAAGAGTTTTTTATCAAGTAGATCAATTTCTACATCATAGTAATAATCAAGGGCCGCTATGGCTCCCCAACAGATAAAGAGGGTCGAAAAGACGTTCGTTTTGGCAAAGTCAAAGATCTTTGTCAGCTCCTTCCAGTATTTTATCTCATTATAGGATTTTTGTTCGAGGGGAGCCCCTGTTATTATTAGACCGTCGTATTTTTTGTTTTTAATTTTTTCGTAGGTCGTATAAAATTTTTCCAAATGTTCTTGGTAGTGGTTTGACTTATAGGACTCCATGTCAATTAGGTCTACCTCGATTTGAAGAGGTGTATTTGATAGGAGCCTTAGAAGCTGGATTTCAGTCTTTTCCTTGGTGGGCATGAGGTTAACTATACCTATTTTTAAGGGTCTAATATCCTGGCTTTCTGCCCTTGTCGTGTCCATAGTAAAGATATTTTCAGAGTCTAGGGTAGGCCTACTGATTAGGTTTTTTGGGATAATTACCGGCATAGCTTCTCCTTACTTATTAGCTTCTTTTAGGGCGTTTCCGATGTCATCTATAATATCTTGAGCGTTTTCAAGGCCTATTGATAGCCTAATTAGGTTTGGGTAGACTCCTATGGCTTCTAGGTC
>NZ_CALGYW010000085.1 GCF_937934665.1 uncultured Anaerococcus sp. | reverse complement strand
GGAGAAATAGCGTGTATCAAAGTAAAATACAAATAAAAGTAATTTGGAATATTAGAATACTAATGAATATGAAATTTTAAATAAATTTAGCCTAGAAGATGTAAAACAACTCCCAAATTCACCATATGGACTTGTAGAAATTGATAGGGCAGGGGCTAGGTCCAGGTGGTTTTTTGTTGAGATTAAGGATGATATCTTATCTTTTATTTCAGAAATTCCTGATACTAGTCCTGATATTTCTGTATTAGTAGATGAAGATGGCTCTATTAAACTAATTTGTAAGGATATAAATAGCAATATTAAAAAATATAAATCTATTGATTCGGGTAAGACTTTTGTACCCTTCAATTAATAATATTAATATTTGATTTTAGGAAAAATTTGCATATAATTAAAGTTAGGGAATGAAGTACTCCCTTGATAATTATAATCTAAAACGCGTGTGCTGATGACTTCTACATTTTGTAGGGTTGTCAGCTTTTTTATTAGTAAGGAGGGTTTATGATTTTATCACTTGGGCTTATTATAATATTGGGTATGATTTTTGCGAAAATATTTGAGAAGTTAAGGCTACCTAGAATTATTGGTATGCTTTTTACAGGAATTATTTTAGGACCTCAAGTTTTAAATTTGCTAGATACAAATATATTAAGTATTTCATCAGATTTAAGAACTATTGCCCTGATTGTAATTTTACTTAAAGCAGGACTTAGTCTTGATATAAAAGATTTAAAGAAAGTTGGACCAGCGGCAATTTTATTATCATTTTTACCTGCAAGTTTTGAAATTCTAGCATACGGGATTTTTGTGCCAAAGCTTTTAGGCCTAAATCTCATAAACGCCCTACTTATGGGCTCTGTAATGGCCGCAGTTTCTCCTGCCATAGTCGTACCTAGGATGGTAAAGCTAATTGATGAAGGTTATGGAAGTGACGAGTCTATCCCACAAATGATTCTAGCTGGGGCATCTTGCGATGATGTTTTTGTTTTGGTCTTATTTTCATCATTTCTTGCAATGGCAAAGGGCGAAGGATTTTCTTATAAGGCCTTATTTAAAGTGCCTATCTCTATTATCTTAGGAATTTTTATTGGAATTGTGATAGGATATTTATTGTACTTATTTTTTGAAAGAAAATATAATAAAGGTTCTTATATAAGAAATTCAACAAAGGTAATAATAATTCTAGCCCTTGCTTTCTTGCTTGTTAGCCTTGAGGATATTTTAAAAAATATTATCCCTCTTTCAGGCCTTCTCGCAGTAATTGCTATGGCTTCTTACTATAAGTTAAAGGCAGACGAAAGTGTGGTTAAAAGACTTTCAGACAAGTTTGCTAAATTATGGATATTTGCAGAAATTTTACTATTTGTCCTAGTTGGGGCAGAGGTTGATATAAACTATATGACTGGTATTGGTTTTACAGGGATTATCCTAATAATTTTAGGACTTCTAATTAGGTCTATAGGTGTATATATTTCTGTAAGGAAAAGTAAACTTAATAAGAAAGAGAAAGTTTTTACTGTTTTTGCCTACACTCCAAAGGCTACAGTGCAAGCGGCTATAGGATCTGTTGCCCTTAGTAATGGTTTAGATTCAGGTATGTCTATATTATCAATAGCAGTCCTTGGAATTATTATTACAGCTCCACTTGGGGCTATATTGATAGATAAGTCTTATAAAAAGCTTTTAAGAAGAGCCTTAGTTTAATTAAATGGTATAATAAGTGACAATAAAGGGAGGCAATTATGGCAGAAACAAAGTTAAAAGTTAGTTTATTAAATTATACAAAAAATGGGGAAGAGACTATAGCCCAGGCGGGGAAACTATGTTATTCACCCGTAGGTGTTGATGAAATTTCCAAAAAGCAAGACCCAGATTCAATAGCAAAATATGTAAAAATGCTTGCAAGTCTAGGCCATTTAAGTCCTATAGAGCATATTTCTTTTACTTTTGCAGTTGAAGGAGTTTCAAGGACTCTAACTCATCAGTTAGTACGTCATAGGCTTGCCTCTTATTCCCAACAGTCACAAAGATATGTAAAACTTGACGGTTTTGAATATATAATCCCACCTCACATAAAGGATGATCCAGAAGCAAGGAAGATTTTTATAGAAGCTATGGAAAAAGACCAAGAAGCCTATGATAGACTTACTGAAATTCTTAGTAAAAAACATTATGAAACTTTAATTAATGAGGGAGAAGATGAAAAATCGGCAAAAAGTAAGGCTTCTAAAAAGGCAATTGAGGATGCTAGATATGTTTTTCCTAATGCTTGTGAGACTAAAATAGTTTTTACAATGAATGCAAGGACCCTCCTTCACTTTTTCAACCTAAGGTCTTGCAACAGGGCCCAGTGGGAGATTAGAGAAATGTCTGATCAAATGGTTAAACTTGTTAAAGACATCTATCCAAATGTATTTCAAACGGCTGGTCCATCATGCATAGGAGGACCTTGTCCTGAGGGGAAAATGACTTGTGGAAAAATAGAAGAAGTAAGAGATAAATTTAAAAACATTTAAGGGCCTCTGGCTCTTTTATTTTGCCTTAAAACGGGTATATATAAAGAATAAAGATAAAGAAAGAAGAGGTTTCTATGTCTTATATAAAGTTAAATGAAGTAAGTAAAAAATATAAGTCAGGCCAGTCTGAGATTCTTGCTAATGATAAGATAAGTTTTAACTTAGATGAGGGTAAACTTTTAATAATTGTTGGTGCATCAGGAGCTGGAAAGACTACACTTTTAAATATAATTGGCGGGATGGAACAAGCAAGTAGTGGCGATATTTTTATAGACGGGAAAAACCTAAGTAAGCTTAATGAAAATGAACTTACAAAATATCGTAGAGATGATGTAGGGTTTGTATTTCAACACTATAATCTAATCCCAAATCTTACAGCTCTTGAGAATGTCGAACTTGCGAGTGAGATTTCTAAGGGTTCTTTGAATGCAGATGAAGTTTTAAGTCAGGTGGGATTAGCAAAAAGAGAGTCAAACTTTCCTTCTCAGCTATCTGGTGGGGAGCAGCAGAGGGTAGCCATAGCAAGAGCCCTTGCAAAAAACCCAAAACTTCTCTTATGTGATGAGCCTACAGGAGCTCTTGACTATCAAACAGGTAAAAATATCCTAAAACTACTCCAAGATGCTTCTAGAAAATTTAATTCAACAGTAATTATAATAACTCATAATTCACTTATAAAACCCATGGCTGATGAAGTTATAGAATTAAAAGACGGGAGGATTTTAAAGTCATATACAAATGAAAATCCAATCCCTGTAAGAGAGCTCGAGTGGTAGTATGAATAA
The DNA here is from genome assembly GCF_937934665.1 of uncultured Anaerococcus sp. Taxonomy (GTDB): domain Bacteria; phylum Bacillota; class Clostridia; order Tissierellales; family Peptoniphilaceae; genus Anaerococcus. Next base: position 20,727 of record NZ_CALGYW010000085.1, on the reverse strand, counting down.
GACCTATATAAAAAATATCCTGAGGGATATTAAAAAGACTAAAGGAAAAGTTTTTTCTATAGGGGTCATGGTAGGGCTTGCGACAATGGTAATAGTCGCCCTAAACCTTACCGGACCTTCAATGAGAAAAAGCCTAAAATCATCTTTAAATAAATTTAGTCATCCGGATATCATTGTAAAGTCAACTTATCCAATGGACTATGAAGATAAAATTCTTATGGAAAGTGATAAGGATATAGAAGATATTTCCTATATAAAATCTATTGACCTAATGGATGGGGAAAAAATTATTAGACTTAAGTCTTTTGATAAGGACTTTAGTAAAATAAACCTAGAAGAAGGGTCTTTAATCAAAAATGAAAATGAAATTATTCTTGATAAGTCTCTTAAAAAATTTTATAAGTTAGGAGATGAGCTTAGTTTTTCCTATATAAATTATGATCAAAAAGAAAGTTCAAAAATAAGTAATACTGGTTATAAAGTAGTTGGTTTTTTTACTACAAGTGAGAAATTTATGGAAGATATGAGAGACCTATCTCCACTTGGAAAAAAAGAAATAGAAGGTCTTGCCTTTATAGATTCTAATAATTTTACAAGTGAGAAATTTAATGAAGTAAATATTTCTTATAAAGAATCTCTTGATATGGATAAGACAAGCAAAGAGTATATAAACTTTATCAAGGCTAAAAAAGATAAGTTAGAAGATGATATATATCAAAGGCCTAAAGAGGTTTTAGAAAAGGTAAAAACTGACGCTAATGAAAAAATATCTGATGCAGAAGAAGATATAAATAAGGCAGAAGATAAGCTTACTACCACAGAAAAAGACCTAAAAGATGCTAAAAAAAATCTAGATGATGGTTTTAGTAAATATGAAGCTAATAAAAATAAGTTTGAAAGAGAAATAAGAAACGGTGAAAATGAGCTAGTAAGATCAAGAAAAAAGCTAGAAGATGGACAAGCTAAGCTTGAAGATTCTAAAAATACTCTGGCTGCTTCTAAGAGAGAATATGAGGCAAAAATTCAAGAAAGTGAAAAAGTATTAGAGGCAAAGCTAAACGAATTAAATGCTTCTAAAGCAAAGCTATATGAGAAAAAATCGGAAATTCAAAACGGGCTTGATGCTATAGATAAGGCTGCAAAGGAAAAAAGTGATGCCTTAATAAACGAATCTAGTGATGAAGATCCATCTTTGGTAGAAGAAAATCCTAATTATGAAAATCTCAAGGCTCAAATTGACAAAGAAAAGGCTCCTCTTCTTGCAGCTCTTAAAGAAATAGAAGAAAAGGAAGTTCAGTTAAATGCTGGGTTTGATGAATATAATAAAGGTAAAGCTGACTTTGAAGCCCAGAAGAAAGAAGCCTTAGATAAAATGAATACGGCTCAAGCTGAAATTGATAAAAACCAAAGAGAAATAAACCAGGGTTGGGCCCAGTATTATGAGGGTAGGGATAGGCTTGCTTTTAATAAAAGAGAGGGCAAAAGAAAATTAGAAGATGCCTATAAAAAGCTTATTAGTTCTAAAACAGACTATGAGAAGGGCCTTAAGGAATTTGACGACAAAAAGCGTGAGGCAGAAGAGAAAATTGAGGATGGCAAAAAGCAAATCTCTGATAATAAAAAAGCTCTGTTAAAGCTTAGAGATCCAGAGTATGATGTGGAGACTATATTTGACAACCAAGGCCTTGATACTTATTACAAAAATTCCTTAAATATGGATTCCTTATCAAAAGTATTTCCAGTATTTTTCTATATGGTAGCCATGTTAGTTACTCTAACAACTATGAAAAGATATATCCAGGAACAAAGGATAATAAACGGTACCTTAAAATCCCTAGGTTATACTAACAAAATGATAGCTAAAAGATTTTATATATATGGATTAATACCAACAGTAGTTGGGTCCATAATAGGTGGAATATTAGGAACACTTATAATAGTTAGGGTTATTTTTGATGCTTACTCAACAGGTTTTGAAATCCTCGATGTGGAGTATGTCAACTCCTTGGCTGTGATAGTTGGATCAATTATTCTATCATCTATCTTAGTAAGTCTAACTGTTTTCTTTACTTCAAAAGAAACTGTCAAAGAAACTCCTGCAAGACTTTTACTTCCGCTAAGTCCAGAGAAAGGTTCTACGATTTTACTTGAGAGGATAAGGCCAATATGGAAACGCCTTTCATTTATGCAAAAAATCACTGCTAGAAACCTCTTTAGGTACAAGTCTAGGATGTTTATGACAATCTTTGGTGTAGCAGGATGTACAGCCCTAATATTTTTTGGCTTTGCCATGATTGACTCTCTAAAAGATACCGCATCCATCCAGCAAAACGAACTTCATAACTATAAGGCAGTTGCAATCTTAGATGAAAAGGCAAGTAATGAAGATAAAAAGAATTATGAAAATAAGGTAAATTCTTACGAGACTCTTTCAATAGAAAATGATACAGCTAACCTATCGAAAGATGGTATAGATCTTGAAATATCTATAGTAACTCCATCTGATAATAAAAAGTTTAAGGATTTTGTTTCCCTAAGACAAAATAGGAAAAATCTTTTAGACTTAGAAAAATCTCAAGCAGTTCTGACAGAAAATGCCAGCAAAAAACTTGGCCTAAAAGAAAATGACAAAATTCAGGTAAGAGTTGATGATAAAGATCTTGATGTAAAAATTGGAGCCGTAGCAGAAAACTACGTAGGAGATTATCTCTACCTATCGAAGGATTATTATGAAAAATTAGCCGGAGAAGATGTAGAAATAAATGCTAATTATATTAAAGGTGAGCCTAAAAAGATAATTGAGAAATTAGAAGACACTCCGTCAGTCCTCGCTGTAATAAATACTGGCAAGGCCTATGCGTCTATGGATGCCCTACTAGATAATTTAAATTTAGTAATAGTAGTAATCACCTTAATCTCATCTGTCCTTGCAAGTGTAGTTTTGTATAATATCACTGATATAAATGTAAGCGAGAGAAAAAGAGAGCTTGCAACTATAAAAGTTTTAGGATTTTATCCTAAAGAAGTAACTTCCTATATCTATAGAGAAATATTTATACTAACTCTTTTAGGAATAGTATTTGGTTTTGGGCTAGGCTATCTTATGTTTAGGTATATAATTGACCTAGTTGCTCCAAGAAATATTATGCTAGCTTATAAACTTCACCCACCAAGTTTTATAGTATCTGCAGCTATTACCCTAGTTTTATCTCTGATAATCCTAGTATATGTACACAAAAAATTAAAGAAAATTGATATGGCAGAAGCCATGTCAAGTGGGGAATAATAAGAGACGGGAAACCGTCTTTTATTATGCAAAGGTAGATAAAAAGATAAACTTTGTTATAATTATTAAAGAGGTGAATTATGAAAATTATTTTTGTAAGACATGGACTTACCATGTCAAATATAGAAAAAAAATACTCTACACCTGACACAAGACTTGAAAAGTCAGGTTTATATATATTAGATAAGACCAAGGCCTTGCTTAAGGATTATGAAATTGATGAAGTTTATACTTCTGGTCTTATAAGAAGCCAGGAGACAGCAAAAATACTAGGTTTTGATGATTTTTTAGTAGATACAAGACTTAATGAAATGGATTTTGGAGATTTTAAGGGCCAAGGTGTTTTTGATGTAAGGAAAAACTATAAAGATTTTTTCGAGAAAGAAAAAGATGCTTATTTTGACCTGAAATACCCAAATGGTGAATCTAGGAAAGATGTTGTAGCTAGGCTTAGAGATTTTTTGGATGAAAAATCAAAAGGAGATAAAAATATCCTTGCTATAAGCCACGGTATAGCTATAAGGTCAAGTTTATTTTGGATCTTAAAAGACCTAGCTAACTGGCAATCTTTTTGGATAGATAATGGATCGCTAACAGTTTATAATATTAAGGATAATAAAAAGCTAATAGAAAGTGTAAACCTAATATGAAATTTATCCACCTGGCTGATTGCCATCTTGGAGATAGGTTTGATTTTAAAAGTGGGCTATCAAATAAAATTAGGGAAAATAATAGAAAATCATTAAAAAATATCTTAGATACTAATAAGGACGTAGATTTTTTACTTATGGCAGGCGACCTATATGAAAGAAGCCTTTTTACCCTAAAAGATTACAAAGAGCTTTTTGAAATCCTTGAAAATTTTGATAAGGATATTTTTTATGTAGCGGGAAACCATGACTATATAAGTGAAGACAATGAAGCAATATTAAAAATGAAGCCTAGTAATTTTCATATATTCTCAAGTGAAAATCTTGAGTATTATGAAATAGACTCAACTAGGATCTACGGCCTATCCTACAGTGATAGGATATATAAGGGCAAATTTCCTTATGACACAAGGCTAGATGATAGGTATTTTAATATCTTACTTTGCCACGCAAGCATAAATAATCAGGCTAGTCCATACTTAAATTTAAACTTAGATAAATTAAAGAATGTGGGTTTTGACTATGTAGCCTTAGGCCATATCCATAAGTGGGAAGACTTTGGAGATAATATATATTATTCAGGATCAATTGAGCCTAGTGATTTTTCTGATACCTATGATTATGGTTATATCTACTATGATGAAGGAAATATAAGTCATATAGATTCATCTATAATGAAGTTTTATGACTATAAGTTAAAGCTTAGTGATTTTAAAAATGAGGATAACTTATCCTCTTACCTAAAACATAAACTGGAAGATAATAAGGAAAATTACCTCAGGTTAGAGCTTAATGGCAAGATTAATAAAAAGAAGTTAGAAAAGGATTTAAAGGTGTCCCTACTGGACCTAAAGATTAGCGAGGATGCCTCGCTGTATGATTTAGTTCACCTGTATCCAAATTCTTTATTGGAAAAATACGCTGAAAAATTCCCTGAAGATTTAAGTGACCTTCAAAAAAGAGCCTTGGAATTAGGACTTGATGCTATTTATAGGAGTAAAAATGACTAGGATTTTTATTGAAGAATTAAATATGAAGTCATTTGGTAGGTTTCAAAATAAAATTATAAAATTAGGACCTTCCTTTAACCTTATTTACGGACTTAACGAAAGCGGTAAAACAACAATAAAGAATTTTATAGAGGGAATGTTTTATGGTTTTGATGAGGGGAAGGTAAGGACAAGTTTTTCAAATAAGAGGGAAATTTATAGGCCCAAATCTTCCTATATTTATGCAGGAGAGATGAAAGTTGTAAAAGATTTTATAACCTATCTCCTTTTTAGGGATTTTGATAGCGGAGACTATAGGGTGGTTAACCTAAGTGAAAACAGAGAAGTTGACCTCAAAAAATCCGACTTAAATGCTCCTGGCAAATTTTTTCTAGGGGTAGACTATGATATCTATAAGGCCTATATATCTTCGGAACAATTGCAAAAAATAGACACAGATAGTAAGAAGAAAATTTTAGAAAAACTCGGTGGATCTGACATAGATTATAATTTTTCTATCAAAAATTCCCTAGAAATTCTTGACACTAGGTTAAAAGATATAGGTACAGAAAGAGCCTATACCAAGCCTTTTTTTAAAACTAGACAAAAAATAGAAAATTTAAAAGAAAATTTAAGTGAAATAGATAGGCTAAAGAAAGATTTTTATAAGTCTTTTAAAAAACTAGAAGATTTAAAAGCCAAGCTTGAAAAAAAAGAAAAAGACTATCAGAAAAAAAAGAAAATAAATCAATTTTATAATCAAAAAAGATCTGATGAAAACTTTAAATCCTATAGGAAGTGGTCTGATAAGCTATTTGATATCAACAAAGAATTAGAAGCCTACCGTGACCTAGAAGGGCTAAACCTAGAGGACTATAGTGATGAAAACAAGGATAAAATAGACTATAGGATTATTTATATTCTTTCTATCTTAGTTATAGTTATTGTTGGTATAATTTTTAAAAAATATCCTATTTTTATACTTACTCTTCCTTTTATTTATTTATTATTAACAAAAAATGATAAGGATGGAGGAAATAGCCAAGCTGAGTATAATAGTTTAAGACGCCGCTTTGCTAAGTACGAAAGTCTTTTAAAAGAGAGAGAAAAAACAGTAGAGGTCTTAGAGATTTTAAAAAAGCAAGATTTAAGTCTTTTTAAAGATGGAAATGAGATAGATTTTGATTTTGAAACTTATGATAATCTTAAAGAACTAGAAATAATTAGAAGACTTGAAGAAGGTATAAAAGAATTACGATTAAAAATTCATACTCTTGAAAAAAACTTATTGTCAATTGATAATATATTACAAAAAGAAGCGGGTTTAAGAGATGATTTAGATTATCAAAATAAAAGGTATAAAAGTATTAAGGATGAAATAGAGGCAATTAACCTTGCAAAAAAAACAATTCTAGAAGTGGCAGATGAGAATAGAGCCGATATTTATAAGTTAAATAAAAAAATCAAGGGCATCTTAAATGACACTAGTAAGTCAAAGTTTGATATAAGTTTTGATAAAGACTTAGAGCCTCAAATTAAGGATAAGACAAACTTTACCTATACAGAAGACCAGTTATCTAAGGGTTTTTTTGATCAAGTAAATCTTGCTGTGAAATTAAGCTTAGTGGGGGAGAGTATAAAGGATTCATTTTTGATTTTTGATGATGCCTTCATAAATTATGATATAGAAAGACTCATAAGGTTTTTGTATTTGTTATTAGATGAAGCATCTTTAAGACAAATAATTTATTTTACCTGCCATAAACGCGAAGAAGAATTTCTTGTAGCTGAAAATATAGATATAAACAAAATACATTTGGAGGATAGATGATATATGCTCTAGCTGACCTCCACCTAGATTATACGGAAGAAAAGTCTATGGAGGTCTTTGGAGAGGCTTGGGAAAATTACCAAGAGAGAATTTTCACTAACTGGAAAAATAAAATTAAAGACACAGACACAGTCTTAATTCCTGGTGATATTTCTCGGGCTATGGATATTAAAAATGCAGAGATTGACCTTAAAAAGATTGATAGGCTCCCCGGAAGAAAAATAATGATGAAAGGAAATCATGATTATTGGTGGTCTTCATTAAATAAACTAAATAAGCTTGGATTAGAAAGTATAGAATTTTTACAAAACAATTCTTTCGAAGTTGAAGATTTTTTAATCTGCGGGACCAGGGGATGGATAAGTAGGGATAGTAAGGATTTTACATACCATGATGAAAAAATTTATAAAAGGGAACTTTTAAGGCTTGAAAATTCACTTAATAGTTCTAAGTCGGATAAAAAAATCATTATAAATCTCCATTACCCACCAATTAATACAGATGGATCTTTGAACGATTTTTTTAACCTAGCTAAAGAATTTAAAGCTCATAGTTTAATATATGGCCATCTTCATGGAAGTGGTCACAGACTAATAAAAGAAGGAAATTTTGAAGGGGTCAACTTAGTTTGCGTATCAAGCGATTATGTGGACTTCGACCCAGTAAGGATAGGATAATGCAAAGAGAAATAGAAGTAAAAGTTTTAGGAATAGTTCCTGAAGAAATAGAAAGTAAACTTATAGACTTAGGTGGAAAAAAAGTTTGTAGACAGCTACAGACAAACTATACCTTTGAGCCTGAAAACGGTGAATTTGAAAAGGGATACCTAAGGATAAGAGAAAGTACAGTTGATGGCAAAAAATCGCCAATAGAGTTAACTTTTAAAGAAGTTAAGGGTGACGAAGAAGTAAGGATAAATAATGAATTTACAGTTCATATAGATTCTGTATCCATGATGACATCTATCTTAGAAAAGATGGGAATAAAATTAAAATATAAGGGGGAAAAAGAAAGAATATCTTACAGGTATAAGGGTCAAAGATTTGATATAGATACCTGGGATAAGAAAACTTACCCACATCCTTATATGGAAATTGAATTTACCAACCAATCAAAAATTGACGAAATCCTTGATGATTTAGAGCTTGATAAGGAGATGGTTACAACAAAATCTATCTCAGATTTGATCAGTGAACTATAATTTTGACAGATGGAAATATACTGGTATAATTTTAAAAAATAAAAGGAGACAGTATGATTTCTATAAAAAATTTATTAAATTCACACGACCTAACAAAGGAAGATTTACTTGAAATTATTGACCTAGGAAATGCTATTTATAAGAGTCCAGCCGATTTTTCTCACTATGCAGATGGGAAGTTATTGGGGACTCTTTTTTTTGAGCCTTCAACAAGGACTAGATTATCATTTGAGTCAGCTATGAATAGACTAGGAGGTTCTGTAGTAGGATTTTCAGACGCTAGTGTTTCATCCGCTAAAAAAGGTGAGAGCCTCCAAGATACTGTTAGAACAGTTAGCCAATATGCAGATATTATAGCCATGCGCCATCCTCAAGAGGGTGCAGCTTATCTAGCAAGTCTTGTTGCAGATTGTCCAATAATAAATGCAGGAGATGGGGGTCACCAACACCCAACACAAACCCTAACAGATATGCTAACTATTAGTAATTACAAAGAAAACTTTGATAACCATGTAATAGGTATCTGTGGTGATTTAAAATATGGTAGAACAGTCCACTCTCTAATCAAGATATTGAATCTTTTCGAGGGAAATAAATACATATTAATTTCCCCAGAAGAATTAAAGCTTCCACAATATGTAAAAGAAGAAGTATTTGACGAAAATTCCGAATATGAAGAAGTAAGAAGTCTTGATGAGGTAATAGATAAGATAGATATCCTTTATATGACAAGGATTCAAAGAGAAAGGTTTTACTCAGATGCCCAATATACAAGGCTAAAAGACTCTTATCTTTTAGATAAGGAAAAAATGGATAGGGCTAGGGAAGATATGATAGTTATGCATCCACTTCCAAGAGTAAATGAAATAGCTAAAGAAGTAGACAGTGATCCTAGAGCAGTTTATTTTAATCAAGCAAAATTTGGTATGTATGTTAGAATGGCACTAATTATAAAATTATTGGAGGCAAACAATGATTGAAATTACAAGTATTAAAAATGGAATTGTTATAGACCATATAAGAGCAGGTCTTGGTATGCAAATTTATAAATTATTAGACCTAAAAGATATAAAAAATGAAGTAGCTATTATTCTAAATGCCAGCTCAACTAGGTATGGAAGAAAAGATATTCTAAAAATTGCTGATAATATGAAAATAAACCTAGATGCTGTTTCAATTTTAGACCCAACAGCAACTGTAAATATAATTGAAAACGAAAAAGTAGTTAAGAAATTAGAATTAGAGCTTCCAGAAAAAGCTGTTGATATCCTTACTTGTCAAAATCCAAAATGTGTATCAACAAGTGAAAGAGAAGTTCAAAGCGAATTTATCCTTATAAATAAAGAAGAGAAGACTTACAAGTGCGCCTACTGTGGCCACATTTACGACGTGGAAGAATAAGATGAAGCAAATTTTTACCAACTTTTACGGCTTTGATGACGTAAAAATTTCTAAAAATGACCTTTATGTGCAAGATGGAATAATTGTAGAAAAATTCCCAAAAGAGGAAGCTGACGAGATTGTAGATTGTAACAATCTTGCCCTCCTTCCTTCTTTTACTGATCTTCATGTTCACTTTAGGGACCCGGGCTTTACCTACAAGGAAGACTTGGAAACAGGATCTCACGCGGCCTTAAAGGGTGGTTTTACTAATGTTCTATTGATGGGAAATACTAAACCAACTGTATCAAGCCCTGAAATATATGAAGACATTATAAAAAGAGGAAAAGACCTTGATTTAATTGAGATAGACCAAGTTTATACCATAACTAAAAATTTTGATGGTAAAACTCTTGACCACCTTGATAGCTTGCCAGAGTCTGTAAAATTTCTTTCAGATGATGGGGTAGGGGTAAATGATGATTCGGTAATGTATCAAGCAATGTTTAGGGCAAAAAAACTAGGTGTAAAGATGACCCTCCACGAGGAAGTAGCCAAGGTTTCTGCTATAGACTATGAAGTAGCAGAAGATGCCATGACTTTAAGGGATTGTTACTATGCTTATAAGCTTGACATGCCAGTTCATTTCTCTCACGTATCCACCAAGGGGGCAATGACAGCCATTAAGTATTTCAAAGATCTAGGAGCTAAGATTACCTGTGAGGTTACTCCCCACCATCTATATTTTGCAGATAAGGCTAGGGATGAGGTAAGGGTAAATCCTCCTATTAGGAAAGAAAAAGATAGGAATTTTTTACTTCAAATGATAAAAGAAGGTTATGTTGATGCCATATCAACTGACCATGCTCCCCACTCTGCCAAGGAGAAAGAGCAAAATGCACCAGGGTTTATAGGCCTTGAGACAGCTTTTTCAACCTGCTATGAAGTTTTAGTTAAATCAGGTTTAATATCCTTAAACGACCTAGTAAGGATAATGTCAACTAAGCCATCTGAAATATTAAATATCAAAAAAGGTAAACTTAAGCCAGGTTATGTTGCTGACTTTACCCTAGTTGATTTAGATAAGTCTTATGAATATAGGGAAGAAGATATCAAATCTAAGTCCAAAAATTCTCTAATGATAGGAAAGACACTTTATGGCGTAGTTGAAAGAGTTTATAGAAAAGGAGTATTAAAATATGAAAATAATAGATAAGTTATATGATAGGGTCGAAAAATTAGGCTTTGTTTGTGTAGGCTTAGATACATCTATGGATTATATTCCTGATTCTATGAAAGAAGGAAAAGAAATTCACGAAGCCTTATTTACCTATAACAAAGAAATTATAGATGCTACAAAAGATGTGTGTGCAATTTATAAGCTACAAATTGCCTACTATGAGTCTTATGGTCTTGAAGGTATGCTAGCTTATAAAAATACTTTAGACTACCTTAGGAGCTTAGACCTTTTATCTATAGGGGATGTTAAAAGAAGTGATATAGCAGCGTCAGCAACTATGTACGCTAAAGCTCATTTTGAAGGCGATTTTGAGGTGGACTTTATCACCCTAAATCCATATATGGGCATGGATTCAATTTCTCCATACTTACCTTATTTAGAATCAGGCAAAAAGGGAGTTTTTGTTCTTCTTAGAACTTCAAACCCAGGTGCCAATGACTTTGAAGTTTTAGAAACAAATGGCGAAGAGCTTTTCTATACAATTGGAGATAAGCTAAAAGAGGTAAATGAAAATTATATCGGCAAATCTGGCTACGGTCCTGTTGGACTTGTGGTAGGAGCAACCCACAGTGAGGAAGTTGAAAAAATCAGGAAAAGATATGATAAAATGTTTTTCTTAATACCTGGATTTGGTGCCCAAGCTGCTGATAGTATGAATGTATATAAGCTTCTAAATGACCTTAATGCTGGTGCTGTAAACTCATCAAGAGCCATACTTAAAAACTGGATGAATTTTGAAGATGGAGAGGCAAATGTTGGGAAATATGCCAGAGAAAAGACTATAGAAACATATAAGGAAATAGCTAAAAATGCAAGCTTATAGACCATGTAAAGTTTTAGAAAATGTCGAAATAGCACCTGGAATCTTAAAAATTAGCCTAGATATAAATCTAGATGCAAATCCTGGCCAATTTTTTATGCTAAGAGCAGATTCCTTTAGGCAAGATCCAATTCTTGCCAGACCCTTTGGAGTATGCGATCGAAGGGAAGATAGGTTGGTATTTTTAGTTCAAGTTGTTGGAAAGGGTACAAGGCTTATTGCTGACCTTAATGAAGGTGACGGAGTTTCTGTCCTCGGTCCACTTGGCAATGGATTTGTAAAAACTGATGATAAAAAAATAGCCATAGTTGCTGGAGGAATCGGTATAGCTCCACTTTTAGAACTAGCTAAAAACCTTGAAACCAAGGCAGATTTCTATGCGGGTTTTGCAGATGATCCTTATTTTGTAGATGAATTTAAACCCTATGTAGGAAAGATTATAACTAGTTCAGAAAGAGATGAGGGAAAGTTTATTCTAGATAAGATAAATCCAGATGATTATGATCTTATCTATGCTTGCGGCCCAAACCCAATGCTTAAGGCTCTTTGTGAGAAAAACACTAAGGCTAAAATCCAAGTTTCTATGGAAGCCCATATGGGATGTGGGATTGGAGCTTGCTTAGGCTGTACAGTAGAAGATAAAAATGGTGATTTTATTAGAGTTTGTAAAGACGGCCCAGTTTTTGATGCAGAAAGGATATTTTAATGAGCTTAAAAATAAATATTGCTGGAGTAGAATTTAAAAATCCTATTATTGCAGCAAGTGGAACCTTTGGTTTTGGTGAAGAGTATAAAGACTACATAGACCTAAATAAACTTGGTGGAATTTCTTCTAAAGGATTAACCTTAAGGAAAAATCCAGGCAATCCTGGTATTAGAATTTATGAAACACCAGCAGGTATAATGAATTCAATAGGTCTTCAAAACCCAGGTATTGACCATTTTATAGAAAATGAATTAGTCTTTATGAGAAAGTACGATACAGTTACTATTGCTAACCTTGGTGGCCATAGCCTTGATGATTATAAGCTAGGAGCAGCCAAACTTGACAAGACCGATGTAGATATGATTGAGCTAAATATATCTTGCCCAAACCTTAAAGAAGGGGGCATGGCCTTTGGTACAGATCCAGCTAAGGCGAGGGAGGTCATTAGCCTAGTAAGAAAAGAAACCAACTATCCACTAATTGTAAAGTTATCACCAAATGTCACCAATATTGGAGAGTTTGCTAAAATAGCAGAAGATTGCGGTGCAGATACAGTTTCATTGGTTAATACCTTTAATGCCATGGCTGTTGATATTAAAAGAAAAAAATTTGTTTTTGATAATAAAACTGCAGGTCTTTCAGGTCCAGCTATAAAACCAATAGCCCTAAGGATGACCTATGAAGTAGCCCAAGCTGTGGATATACCAGTTATAGCCATGGGTGGAATAATGAATGTAGAAGACTGCTTAGAATTTTTGATGGTAGGAGCTTCTGCTATCCAAGTTGGTACAGCAAACTTTTCAAAGCTAGATACAATGATTGACATAATAGATAATTTAGAGAAATATTGTACTGATAATAAGATAGACAGTATTAACGATATAGTCGGAATTTTATAGGAGAAAAAATGGAAAAAACAATTGAATTATTAAAAAAATCTCACGCCTTACTTGAAGGTCACTTTATTTTATCAAGTGGGAAACACTCTGACAAATATGTCCAATGTGCAAAATTAATCCAAAACCCAAGATACTGTGAAGAAGTAGCCAAAATAATTGCAGCAAAGTTAAAAGAAGCTAAGATAGAAGTTGACTTATGTGTTGGTCCTGCCATGGGTGGGATTATTATTGCCTATGAAGTAGCAAGGGCCCTAGGTGTTGATGCTATCTTTACCGAAAGAGAAAATAACGAAATGACCCTAAGACGTGGCTTTGAAATCAAAGAAGGTCAAAAGGTTTTAATAGTAGAAGATGTAATTACAACTGGTAAATCTTCATTTGAAACAGTTGATGTTATTAGAGATAACGGTGGGGAAGTAGTTGCCTTAACATCTATAGTCAATAGGTCACATAAGGATGAAATAGATGGCCTACCCCTAGTATCAGCAGCAAAAATAGAGGTAAATGCCTGGGATCCTGATGATTTACCTGATCATTTAAAGGATACACCAGCTATTAAGCCTGGCTCAAGAAAAATGAAAGCTTGATAAATAGAGCATTAAGCATATAATTTTATTAATATATATTTTATATATAAGGGAGACTTATGGTATATAAAAAAAGTTTTATTAATAATTTTATATTCTTGATGCTTTTAATTTTCCTAAATATAACCCTAGTTAATAAGGCCTATGCTAGTGAAGTAAAGGTAAATAGGAAAGAAGCCCTTTTATTAGGTTTGAAACAGATATCTGATGAGACAAAAAATTTAAAGGATATGAGAGATATAAGATTTGAAAAGTTAAAAAAAGATTTAGATGATTTCATAGAAAAAGGACCTACAAAGATAGGGGATACAAGTGATTTTTATCCCCTAAATCTTACCCAGTTTTCTACTGAAGAATTAGGTTGGGGCCTAAGAGGTACAAATTTACTGGGTCTAGAAAAAGATTTTAAAGACGCTAGTAAGGAAGAAGGGGTCAATCCAATTTTACTTATGGCTATGGCCAAACATGAAACTGGAAACGGCACAAGTGAGCTTTATAAAAATAAGAAAAATTTATTTGGCTTTAATGCAGTTGACCATGACCCTTACAATTTAGCAACAGATTTTAAGGACGAAAGAGCTTCTATTTTTACAGTGGCAAAACATTTAAAAAATGAATACCTAAGTGAGGATGGGAAGTTTTATAATGGAGTATCTACTAATGGCATAGGCAAACTTTACGCAACTGATCCTGATTGGTCAAAAAAAGTTGATTGGATGATGATAGAGGTTGTAAGGTCAATGATTAAAGGTTATGAAGAATATGAATAAAGTTAGAGAAAGGATAAAAAATGAATACTAGAGATTACCTTAATGGTAAATCATCAGAGGGCTTTGAATTTTTTGGGGCCCATAAGAGAAAAGATAAGGATTATATTTTTAGACTTCTTGCTCCAGAAGCGAAAAATGTCTATCTTGCAGGTGATTTTAATAATTGGGAGAAAGCTCCACTTAGAAAATACTCAACAGGAGTTTTTTCTGTAAGTATTGATGGAGTAAAAGATGGAGATAGGTATCAATTTTTTGTTGAAGATAAGGACGGTAACTTATATAAAAAACTAGATCCTTATTCAAAAAAAATATCCTTAGATGAGGGAGTTTCTATAATTTATGACTCGACCTATAAATTTAAACATAAGAAGGCTAATTCTAAACCAAAAAATATTTATCAAGTCCATTTAGGTTCTCTTTTTAGAGACAGGGAAGATAAGGTTAAAGTTTATGAAGATCTTATAGGTCACCTAAAAGAAAATCACTTTTCTCACATCCAGCTTATGCCCATATCTGAATATAAAAACTATAAGCAAATGGGTTATTCATCCCTTGGTCTTTTTGCATTTTCTGAAAGATATGGTAGTTTAGATGATTTTAAATATTTTGTTGACCTCATTCACAAGGAAAAAATCGGACTAATAGTTGAGCTTGATATAGCAGAATTTGATCCGGATTTTTTATACTTAGATAAGTTTGACGGCACAAACCTCTACAACTATGATTATGAAAATATAAAACATAATTATTACGGTTCAATAAATTTTGATCCAGAGAAAAATTTAACCAAATCTTATTTGCAATCACTTGTAAATTATTATGTCAAAGAATTAAGGGTAGATGCCATATATTTCCCATCTGCTGAAAATATGCTTTATTGGCAGGGAGATATAAATAGGGGGATAAATGAAGCTTGGATAGACCTATTAAAAAATATAAATAGTCTTATAGATAAAAATAAATCCTATTCACTTGCAGGTTTTAACGGAGTTTATGAAGATTTAGGCGTAGACTTTGACCTAGTATTTGATAGCGAATTTAGAAAAATTACGGAAGTTTTCCAAAAACTACCAATAGATAGGGCGTCTTATCAAGCTTATATCAGAAATTTAATACAAAATGAAAATCCATCCAAGATCTTCGGTTTTTCATATGTTGATAGCTTCTTACATGAGGCAAACCTTGCTATGAAGATGTTTTCTGATGATAGAAAGATCGAACAACTAAAAACCCTATTTTCTTTTTTGATGACTCTAAAATCATCTAAGTTAATTTTTATGGGTGATGAGCTTGCTGATATGAGGACATTTTCTATATATAATGATTTTAATCCAGAAGAAATTTCAAATAAAGAATTTAATGCATATT
Source organism: uncultured Anaerococcus sp. (assembly GCF_937934665.1). Taxonomy (GTDB): domain Bacteria; phylum Bacillota; class Clostridia; order Tissierellales; family Peptoniphilaceae; genus Anaerococcus. The sequence goes on along the minus strand of NZ_CALGYW010000085.1, from coordinate 5,000 downwards.
ATAAAGACTTAGCAAAAATTTTCCTAACTACTAAGGTTTTTTCTTCTGATGAGTCTGAAGTTAAAATATTTGACGTTGATGGATATAGCATCTATGCCTATGAGAGATCATTTAAAAAAGAGAGATTCCTAGTCCTAGTAAACTTTACTGATATTGACTACGAGATAACCAGTCCATATAGCCTAGAGGAGATTATTAATACTAATGATTTAAAATACGGTGGTAGTGGAAATATAAATGGTAAAGTGAAAAAAGGTGAAGAGATAGGAATTGAAGATTTTGGTTCAGCTGTCTTTAAAATAGTATAAGAATTAAAATAGTGATGGCAGAATAGCTTGCCTATTCTGTTACATCACTATTTTTTTATGAGTTTATATTCTTTTTCTAAATTGTGGGCTACTTGAGTAAATCTTTCTAGGACAACCTTTCTTGGAATGATGCCTAAAAAATAACCATTTTTCAAAGTTATACATACAAAGTTATTATCGATTAACAGAGAAATTACATCTTCAAGTTCATAATTATCAAACAAGATCGGAACTACTTGGTTCATTGCTTCTTTTACTTGTAATTTTGCAAGCTTTTCTTCGTTAAAAAGCGATAGGTTATCAAAACTTCTTACTATCTGGGGTATGGATATAAGCCCTCTAACACAGTTATCATCGTCAATTACAGGTATGATCTGATAACCAGAAGAAGCTAGAACTAAAGTTGCATGGAGTAAGGAATCATTTTCGTTTACCACTGCTACTTGGCTTGCTGGTATCATTAGGTTGGTAGTTGGTCTATTAAAAAGTTTGGTAAAGTTTTCTCCAATCAATTTATCACCTCTCATATCTAGTATTATTATAACACAAATTATATTTTAAGTATAAAAAAACTCCAAGATGACTTGGAGTTAGTTATATGTAAGCACACCCAATATCGAACAGTTAGCCTAATATAGGTTCTAGGAGAACTAGCTCATGATAGGTTGCCTTACGGCACACATAAGAGGCTGCTTAATGCTGCTAGGTTCCCCTCCTGACATGGTTCACAGTCTTATGTTGCGTAAGATCTATCAATCAACACTAATTTTCCTATTCTTTTATTTTGCTAAAAGCCCTCCATTGGGACTTAAACCCTGCTATAGCGGATTGCAGGTTACAAGGCACCGCTAGTTCCCTGTCTAGTGCATGGCGGAGAGCATGGGATTTGAACCCATGATACATAAAAACTGTATACACGATTTCCAATCGTGCTCCTTCAACCGCTCGGACAGCTCTCCATGCTACAATAACTTACTATACCTTAGATTGGTTTTTATGCAAAATAAAAATCTAAATATTTTTTAATAATGTGGTATAATTAGTAGGGAGAAAGGAAGGCTATGGCAAAAGCTTTATATAGACAATATCGACCTAGGGTTTTTGACCAGGTTCTTGGTCAAGACAAGGTTATAAATGTATTAAAAAATCAAGTAAAAAATAATAATTTTTCTCACGCCTATTTATTTGCGGGAGAGAGAGGATGTGGTAAGACATCGGCGGCAAAGATTTTTGCTAAGGCAATCAATTGTTTAAATCCAAAAGATGGATCTCCATGCCTAGAGTGTGAAAACTGTAGGCAGATAGATGAAGAGACAAGTCTTGATGTTGTAGAGATGGATGCTGCTAGTAACAGAAGAATAGATGATATAAGAAATCTTAAAGATAATGTTATTTATCCACCTGCAAATTTAAAATATAAGGTCTACATAATAGACGAGGCTCATATGATAACTAGGGAAGCTTTTAATGCTCTACTTAAAATCATGGAAGAGCCACCAAAACACTTGGTATTTATCTTGGCAACTACAGAGATTGAAAAAATTCCTAAGACTATTTTATCAAGGGTTCAAAAATTTGAATTTAATAAGATAGATTCATCTAAAATCAAAGAGCAGATAAATATAATCTTAAAAGATCAAGATATAAAAATGGAAAATGAAGCCATTGATCTTATCATAAGAAAGGCCAAAGGAGCGATGAGAGATGCTCTTAGCATCCTTGACCAGGTTTTATCTTTTGATAAGAAAGAATTTTTGCTAAAAGACGTAGAATTTATTTTAGGCTCAGTAGATTTTGAAAAGGTTGATAAGCTTGTAGGAAGTATTTTAGTAAAAGATCAAAGGCAAAGTTTAAAATACCTTGTTTCCATAAGAGACGATGGTAAGTCCAACCTTGATATAGTAGATTCTCTAATTAATTTTTATAGGGACTTAATGCTTTTAAAGATAGGCGGAGATGAGGCAGATTTTGAAAATCGAGAAAGACTTAAACTTCTAAAAGAAAAGATAGAGGATATAAGCTTAGAAAGAATATTAACAAGTCTTGATATATTAAATGAATATTCTATCAAAATTAATAGCTCATCTAACACTGACATACTAAGCGAAGTATTGATTTTAAGGCTAATTGATACAGTAGATATTAATAGTTTAAGATCGAGAGTTGAGAAACTTGAAAGATTAGGACAGTCAGATATAGTTGATACTATTAACGGAATAATAGATAAAAGGTTAGAAAATTTCACTCCAAGTGTGAGTTCTTATGATCAAAGTTCTGTTAATGAGGATAGCAATAGTAGAAATCAAGTTTTAGGTGAGATTGATACTGGTAAAACTTTAGCTAAGGATAATAAGAAAGATAAGAATCAAGGGAAAGCGGATATACCTACTAGTGAAGATATTTCTTCTAGTATAACTCTTGATCCTAAAACAGTTCATGAGATAAGAGAAATGATTGTTTATACATCTGGAACTATGCTAAATAGTCTTTTTAAAGACGAAGGATTTAATTATCAATATACAGGTGAGGACTTTACTCTTTTTATAGAAGATGAGTTTTATAGGATATTCATAGAAACTAAAATAGATGAAATAAGTGAAAAGCTTTCTACTATTCTAAAAAAAGAAGTGAATTTTACTTTACTTACAGGAAAAGAAGATAAGGAAAAGAAACAAGGAACTAAAAAAGATTCGAGTGATACAATAGATAAACTTAAAAATATTTTTGATAATGAATTAATTATAAAATAGGAGGAAATAATGGCAAGAAATTTTAGAGGCGGAATGCCAAACATGAACAATATGATGAAACAAGTAAAGAAGATGCAACAAGATATGGAAAAGGCTCAACAAGAGCTTGAAGAAAAAGAATTTACATCTTCTGCAGGAGGTGGAGTAGTAGAAGCAACAGTAAACGGCAAAAAAGAAGTAAAATCTATAAAAATAGACCCAGATGTAGTTGACCCAGATGATGTTGAAATGCTCCAAGATTTAATCATGGTTGCCATTAATGATGCTATTAGCCAAGCTGACAAATTTAATGAAGAAAATATGGGTAAACTAACCGGTGGAATTAATATTCCTGGTTTAATGTAATGGCGATTTTACCAGAGTCACTAAATAATTTAATAGAAGAATTTCAAAAATTACCAACTATAGGAAGGAAAAGCGCTGAAAGACTTGCGATGAGCATAGTAGATGAAGAACAAAAAAGCGTTGAAGAATTCTCCAAATCCTTAATAGAAGTCAAGGAGAGAATCCACCATTGCAAAATATGTGGAAATCTTACCGAAGAAGAGACCTGTAATATTTGTAGGGACTTTACCAGGGAAGAAGAGTATCTTTGTATAGTAGAAGATGTAAGAAATCTAATCGCTATAGAAAAATCCGGTGCCTATAGGGGCAAATACCATGTTCTAGGTGGGCTAATTTCGCCATCAGATGATATAAGCCCAGATAAGCTAAATATAGATAAGCTTATGGAAAGGTTAGATAAAGAGAATATCAAGGAAATAATACTTGCAATTTCTTCAACCATAGAAGGAGAAACCACTATTCTTTTTATAACCAATCTCCTAAAAGGAAGGGATATAAAAATCTCAAAAATTGCCCAGGGTATTCCAGTAGGATCTCACCTAGAGTACTTTGACCAATTAACTTTAGAGAGAGCTCTCGAAGATAGGAGAGATGTAAGTGAATAAATTAAAAAAATTGCTAGTAGTAATATTACCTATATTATTACTAACTAGTTGCACCCTATTTCAAAAAAAGGAGCCTCAAAAGATTGAAAAACTTGAAAAGGACGTTATCGAAGTAGAGAAAAAAACTATAACAAACAAGGTAAATATAAAATCTGCAACTTTTTCTTCTGATATTGTAATGGATAAATTAAGTGAGGAAAGTAAAGATATTTACCAAAGTACAAGTATAAATAACTTGACTCAAATAGAAAATTTAGATTTTGATATAGCAATCGTACCTGCTTACCAGGTTGTTGACCTATATAATAAAACAAATGAAAATATAAAACTTAGTGCAATAACTACCGTTAATAATCTCCATATCATTGGAGATAAGCAAATAAATAATCCTAAGGATATGGCAGGTAAGAGAATAATGGTACCTGAGCTTAATGATTCATTAGATAAACTTATTGATACCAAACTTGGTTTTCTTAAAGGATTAATGAGAATAAGCACAGAAACGTACTCCAGTCAAAAAGATTTGTTAAAGAACCTGGATGGATCAGAAAACGTAATAGCAATCCTATCTGAACCATATTATTCAAAGGCTATAGAAGATAAATCATACTATGAATTTGATATAAATGAGCTTATATCAATGATACCAAATTCTAGTGTAGATTCTAAAGGTGATTTTCTATCAGATGTAATAATAGTAAATAAAAATTACTTAAAGGACAATAAGGAAAGCTTTGATAGATTTTTATCTACTTACAAACAAGCTCAAAAATCTATAGATGAAAATATTATATTATCGCAAAAATTGATAAATAAACATGATGTTACAAATGAAGAAGTGGTAAAAATATACAATTCAATGGACAATACTTTTATAGATTCAGATACAATGGTAGGAGTATTTGAAATCTATATGGATAAGTTAGAAGCCCTGGATAAAAATATTTTCCAAGGAAAAAGACCTACAGATGATTTGTATTATAAGAAATAAG
>NZ_CALGYW010000084.1 GCF_937934665.1 uncultured Anaerococcus sp. | reverse complement strand
AATACAATAAGAGTAAATGATATTGTTTTTTTCCCACTTAAGTCTCTAAATAAGCAATTGATTGCTTAAATTACTAGAGCAAATATAATTATATAAATAAAAAATATAGGATTAATCTAGAGCAATTTCTATTATAAAGAGTAAAATTTTGCCTAAGTACTGATTAGAATTAAAATTAGATTAAAAAACTAGCTTTTGCAATATATCAGTAACTACTGCCTTGGTAAGAACTTTCTCCTTTTAGAAAGTATCAATAAAAATATTATAAAAGAGGTTGTTGCAAATAATGTAACAGCCTCTTTTATTTTAATCAATTTTCTTATAGCAGATATGGATCATCTTCCCAAGCTGTTAAGCTTTTTGGGTCAGCAACATTTGTATCTCTACCTTCGGCTGGTAGATCTTTTGCACTTTCTGGTTCTGCTTTTTCTGTTGGGTAGTTTAAATCTTGATCTAATGCATTATATTTTTCCCATTCTTCTCGTGAAGCAGGTGTTTTAATATCAAGATATTTTACATCATCTATATCAATACCTAGTGCTTTTGCAACTCCCTTACCATAGGCTGGATCAGCCTTATAGCAATTTCTAATATATCTATGCTTAATTTGCATTGTTGAATCGCCCATATTTCTTGCGGTATTTTCAAATAAAACTAGTTTTTGCTCTTCTGTCATTCTATTAAAGAGCATGCCTGGTTGTGTGAAGTAATCACTGTCATCTTCTCTAAAGTCATATCTTCTTACTTCTCCACCCTCATCATGTGGAATCTCAAGTGATGGGTCATCTTTCCATGCTCCATATGAGTTTGGTCCATAGTGAAGCTCACTTCCCTTGTTTCCATCAACTCTCATGGCACCGTCCCTATGGAAGTCATGAGGGTTTTTTACAGCTAATGGACTATTTACTGGGATTTGATGGTGGTTAACTCCTAATCTATATCTTTGAGCATCTGAGTAGAAGAAAGCTCTTGCTTGTAACATCCTATCTGGAGATAGGGCGATGCCTGGTATTATATTTGCAGGTGAGAAGGCAGCTTGCTCTACATCTTGGAAGTAGTTATCTGGATATTTATTTAGCACATATTCACCAACTGGAATGAGCGGATAATCTTCCTTTAGCCACATTTTTGTTAGGTCAAATGGGTTTTGTGGATGATTTTCGGCCTGTTCTTCAGTCATAACTTGGATATACATCTTCCATTTTGGAAATTCTCCTTGCTCTATTGCGTCATAGAGGTCACGACCAGCTGATTCTCTATCCTTGCCATTTACTATTTCTGCTTCTTGATCTGTAAAGTTTTGTATACCTTGCTGGCTCCTAAAGTGAAATTTTACCCATACTCTTTTTCCTTTATCATTATACATAGAGTAAGTATGGGAACCAAATCCATGCATAAATCTAAAGGATGATGGAATTCCTCTATCAGAGTTGATGATTGTTGTTTGAAGAAGTGATTCAGGCAGACTTGACCAATAATCGAAGTTTGTGTTTGGACTTCTTAGGTTACTCTTTGGGTCTCTTTTAACTGCATGGTTAAGATCTATAAATTTCATTGGGTCTCTGAAGAAAAATACAGGCGTATTATTACCAACTATATCCCAATTTCCTTCTTCTGTATAAAATCTTACAGCAAATCCACGTATATCACGTTCGGCATCAGCTGCTCCACGCTCACCAGCTACTGTAGACATTCTAGAAAATACTTTGCACTTATTTCCTATCTTTGAAAATAGCTTTGCCTTTGTATACTTTCTAATATCATCAGTTACTGTAAATTCACCCCAAGCGCCCCAGCCTTTGGCATGCATTCTTCTTTCTGGGATTACTTCTCTATTAAAATGAGCCTGTTTTTCAAAAAGCCACAAATCTTGTATTGAAATATGACCACGCTTGCCAGCTGTCATTGAATCTTCGTTATTGTCTACAACTTGACCACCAGCTCGTCTTAATGTAGTATCATCTGCTACATTCTGGTTTCTACTTGGAATGGATTTTGACAAGCCATTCTTTTTTGTTGGGTCCATAAAAACTCCTTATATCTTCGAGATAAATCTCTAGTTACACACAAATAGTAGATAGACAAATGCTACCTTTTTAGAATAATTCTAACGTAATAAAAGGATTGTTATAAATTTTTTAAAAAACATTTAATAATTTATAATAATTCCCTCCTTTTTGTTAGTCTCATAACTAACAATGTTAAGAATATTTTTAAATATATCTACAATAATTTTATACCCTTGATTATAACGTACTAAACTATTTATTGTTCTTAAAGGCCACCAGTCCTGACGCACAATACTCGCTTACTTTCTCCCCCTCTTGGTCAAAAACAGTCATAAGGAAGGATACTGAACCATCTTTACCTTCTTTACGAATCTTTTTATCTACAATTTCTACCTTTATATCATAAAGAATTCCAGGAAAAACTGGCTTTAACCACTTGGCATATTCTACACCAAGACCTGCTATAAGACCATCCTTGTCAATTCCCGTCTTTACCCATTGACCCCAAAAGGCCATATTTGAGTAAGACCCTGGTGATATAATTTGCCCAAATCGTGAAGCCTTTGCCTTATCCTTGTCAGTATGAATATCTCTCGGGTCATATTTTTTGCCAAAGTATATTAGCTCTTCTTCACTAAACTTAATCGGCTCAATCTCCTTATCAAACACCATACCTACTTCATAATCTTCAAAGTACATATTTCTCCCTTTTCAATTTATTTCACTTGAACGTCTATCTTTGATATATATACCCAATTTTAGATTTCTTGCTTGTAGACAATATTTATCTGAGCCCGCCAAGGCTTTAGCCTTCAAATCATTAATCTTGCCATTTCTGCAATATCACCTATGCCTACAGAATATGAAATTTCAACCTGTCCTGCCCTGATTTTTATATCAGCTGATAAAAATCTTTCTCTTCTTATAGCCTGTTTTTTCATAAAGACAAAAGCCTCATTACATAGTTTGTAGACTTCATCACTTGTATAATTTGCAAGAAGATAGGCCATCCAGCAATAATGCTCTTTTGTATCATAAGTACTATAAGCTGCCTTATATCTATAAAACATCTTTGCTAAAAATCTTTATAAAAATTAGTCTGTGATATATTTTCAAAACCTATATCCCCTCCCAATCTATTAGAAGTGGCATAGAGTCTTCTATAGGCCTGGTATATATCATATGAAAGCTTGTCAATGTTGACACTCTCTTGCTTAAGATTGTTGTATTTTTTATCAAAATCATCTAGACTAACATTTTTTCTAATGACATAATAAAGCTCATCTGGCTTTAACTTAAATTTAAGATTAGTAATCATATAATATAACAAACTTTCTTCCACATCACCTATAATTGAGGTATTATCCCAATCAAAGACTGCAAAAGGCCTGATATTTGGGTTGTAGGTGGCAGAATCTATGCCGTGTTTTGCGATCAATTTATTTATAAAAGTAAAGGGGCTGTTGCAGAATGAATAAATCGTCCCAATATCACCAGAGGGTCTCAAAAAGCCGACGGGCTAGTTTTTTAAAAAATTTGCCTCCATGAGCCGGCAGGCTATAGATGGCCTACCGGCCTTTAGAGGTAAAATTTTCTAAGAGAACCCTCTGCCGATGGGACGATAGTTATTCACAATTTGCAACAGCCCCTTTGTTGATATATTCTTTCATCTAAACCATCTTTCCAGGGTCGACTATTTGATCAAATTCGTCTTCTGTAACAAAACCTAATTTAGCATT
>NZ_CALGYW010000083.1 GCF_937934665.1 uncultured Anaerococcus sp. | reverse complement strand
CCTGATTAAGAATTTGGTTGATTTTTATTTACCAACACTATTTGACAAAGAGCCTAAATACTCAGGGATGGCTTTTTTATTTCTCTTGACTTTTATAAATAGCGTTGGCAATGGCCATAGACATAGCTTCTGCTGCAAGAGCTCCTACTAGGTTGATATTTGCCTTAACCTTATTTGTAGCAAGAGAAAATATGGTATCTCCGTCAAATAAGGTATGGACAGGATTTATAGACCTCGCGTAGCCATCGTGGGCCATGCCGGCAATTTTAGTAAGCTCTGTCTTAGAAAAAATCGCATTTGTAGCAACTGCACCAATTGTGGTATTAGAAGGCTTGATATCAGCAAAAGATCCTAGGATTTGGTCTATAAAATCCATGGTCTTAAAAATCTTTCCGTCCTTAGTTGGTCCTGCTATCTGAAGTCCCTTGTGATAATCAAATATATCTCCAAAGGCATTTACAGCTACAATTGCAGATACAACTAGGTCGCCTTTTTTTATAGAAGCCTGTCCAAGGCCTGACTTTACTAAATATTCTGGACCAAGACCCTTTCCAACTGTGGCCCCAGTACCTGCTCCAACTATACCCTGGCTTGTATCTGAATAGGTCGCTTTTTCAAAAGCTTCTTGAGTCATGGCATAATCTGGCCTTGCCTTAGGATTTTTGTAGGCTAGATCAAATAAGACTGCCTGGCTAATTATGGGAACTATTCCTACTCCCACATCAAAGCCTATGCCCTCTTTTTCTAAGAGTTTCATCAAGTGGCTGGCCGCTTCTAGGCCGTAGGCAGACCCACCTGATAAAATTATAGACGAAACTTCAGAAACCTGGTTTAAAGGATTTAAAAGATCTGTCTCGCGAGTGCCTGGCGCTCCTCCCCTAACATCTACTCCTGCAGTATTTCCTGGATCTGGAAGGATTATAGTAAGACCTGTCCCTCCCTCAAGGTCCTCGGCGTGGCCAAGTCTTATATTTCCTACATCAGTAAAATATCCACTATACATTAGATATCCTCATTTCTATAGGTATCCATCATAGATCCAAAAACATCAGATGAAGATGGAGGTGTATAGGAAATAGCATTTGCCCCTGCCTTAATGGTCTCCATTATAGATTTTCCGCTCTTGCCACCTGTGGCTATAATTGGAAAGTCATCGCCAATATCAGCCCTTATATGAGCTACGAGATCTGCTGTGTACTTGCCTCCTGAAATATTTAATATCTCAGCTCCTGCTTCAATCTTTGCTCTGTAGTCATTTTTTAGGGAAGTAACTGTTGCTATGACAGGTATATCGACAAATTTTGAAATCTCTCTTATATCCTCATGAGGGATAGGTCCATTTACAACTACCCCATAGGCACCAGCAAGTTCTGCATAGTAGGCTATAGCCCTTGACCTAGGACCCTGGGTAGTTCCTCCCCCAACTCCTATAAAGCAAGGAACAGAAGCAATCGAGATAATAGCTAATGTAATTGAGTTTAGCGGAGTGTATGGGTAGACTGCCATGATAGAATCCGCATTTGAATTACGAATTATGGCAAGGTCTGTGGTAAAAAGTAGGGATTTTATCCTCTTATCAAAGATCTTTATCCCACTTGCCTTATAAATTTCTTCTGGAACAGAAATAAAAGATTTTCTTAGTTTAGAATGTACCTCAGGTACTTTTTTTCTTTCAATCATCTTAGTCCCTTTCAAATAAATCTCTGGTGTAAAGCTTATCTTTTACGTCTTTTAGGTCGTCTTCAACCCTATTTGCTATAATAAGATCAGCTTCCTTAAAGTCCTCTAAGTCTCGGATTAATTTCATCCCTTCAAAGTCATCACCTTCTAGGTTTGGTTCATAAATTACTATATCAGCTCCACTTTCTTTTAGTTTATTAATCACATCAAAGATAGCAGACTTTCTAAAATTATCCGAACCTTTTTTCATAACTAGCCTATAAACTCCGATTCTCTTGGGATTTTTTGATAAAATATCAGAGCTTACATAGTCTTTTCTAAGCTCATTAGAATCAATAATAGCCTTAAAAAGGGCTGAAGGGATATTTTCAAAATTGGCATATAATTGCTTGGAGTCTTTTGGCAGGCAATATCCTCCATAACCAAAGGATGGGTTGTTGTAGTGATTTCCTATCCTAGGATCTGCAGAAACCCCATCTATTATAGACTTAGAATCAAGACCCTTATCTAGGGAAAAGTTATCAAGCTCATTGAAAAATGCCACCCTCATAGCAAGGTAGGTATTAGCAAAAAGCTTTACAGCCTCTGCCTCACCCCTTCCCATAAGAAATACATCTGGCTTATTTAAAGCCTCGTCCTTATAAAGTTTGGCAATCATTTTTCCAAGATTAGTCTCATCTGAGACAATTATCCTAGAAGGATTTAAGGAATCATAAAGAGCCCTACCCTCTCTTAGAAATTCTGGAGAAAATATTATATTCTCACAGTCATATTCCTTATTTTTGCCCTCAGTATAGCCAATAGGAATGGTTGACTTGATAAGAATAGGTAAGTCACTTCTGATGTCTTTAATCATCTTTATAGCATCATCTAGAAAAGAAGTGTCAAAGTATTGTGTAGTCTCATCGTAATTAGTCGGAAGGGCTAAAATTACAAGGTCTGCATTCTTAAAATCCTCTTCGCCACTTGTCTTGGCAATCAAGTTTAGATCCTTGTTAGCTAAATAATCTATTATGTAATCGTCTTTTAGGGGCGATTTTTTATTATTAATGGCCTCAACCTTCTTAGGGTCAATTTCAAGGCCAATAACCTCGTTTGTTTGGGCGAGTAAAACTGCATTTGATAGGCCTACATAGCCCATGCCCATTACTATAATTTTCATTATTACTCCTTAGCTTCTAACTTTCTTATATTTTACATTTATTAAATTTAATTACAATTTTCTAAAAACTATAGCCTCGTAGGGCCTTAAGACAATAGTCCTATAAAGCCTACGGCGGGTTAGAGATCCTAGTAAAAAGTCATAGTCCTTGTAGTCCATAAGCTTAAAGGCAAGGTCTACTAGGACTTCTTTTTCAATAAGGTTTGCTAAAAACAAAAGTTTTTCTCCCTCACCTTCTCTAATAAAGGCAAGGATGTTTTTTTCCTTGGGCAAAATCTTACTAGTTTTGACAAACTTTTTCATCTCGTTTTTTAAAGAGAAAAGTTCTCGTAAAAACTTTACATCTTCAAAATCAAGGTCCCTCTCTTCTATATATAGGCTCGATTTTAAAAAGAAAAGTGTCATAAAAATCAATCTCTTGCCAGAACTAGGATAATTCTTAAAATTTATTTCTTCTTTCTTAAAATTTTTAGGACTAAGGATAAGCCCCGCATTTACCTTTTCAAAATCTTTGGAAAGCTTTAAAAGATCCTTGCTCTTATCCCTAGGCCTTACTAAAGAAAGGCAGGAAAGATTTGGACTTGACAGGGCTAGGAGAGTTTTATAAGATACATCAACTTCTCCTAAGGATAAGATATCCCTATTAAAAAAGGTATTTTTATTTAATTCCCTAAGAGCTTCGATAAGGCTCATACCCCTTCCAAATTCTTCTAAACCAAGAAGGTCAAAGGCTCTTAGCCCGTGTTTAATTAAAAAGGCTATAAAATGATAGAGGCTCTTTCTAATTTTGGGATCAGATAAGGATATACTTTGCACCTCGACCCCCAAAAGTTTTGCTATAAGAGTTTTTATATCAAAACGAAGCACAAGTTTTATACCAACTTCCTCATAATATTTATTTAGGGAAATAACTTGGTTGATTTCTTCCTTAGTTAATCTATCAAAAGGCTCAATGACAAGACCATCTATCCTAAGACTCTGGTAAAATCTCCTATTTACTTTTAATTTATTAGGCTCAGTAAGCCCAGTTTTAACTAGTAGTAAATCTCTCATGACTCTATTATACTCCTTTAAGTGTAAGGCTTAAGACGTATAATCTAAAGAGAAAGGAAAGAATATGTTAGAACTTAAAAATATATCAAAAATTTACCACACGAGAGGCTTCTCCCAGAAAGCCCTTGACGGTGTGTCTATTTCTTTTAGAGAAAATGAATTTGTTTCTATCCTAGGCCAGTCGGGCGGCGGCAAGACTACCCTCCTTAACGTAATAGGCGGTCTTATGCGCTACGACGAGGGTGACCTAATAATTGACGGTAGGTCCACCAAGAAATTTACTGACAAGGACTGGGACTACTATAGAAATGTAAGAATTGGTTTTATCTTCCAATCCTACAACCTTATAAGCCACCAATCGGTCCTTGAAAATGTAAAATTATCATTGACCCTCGCCAATAAAAATACTGGCGACATGGAACAAAAAGCTATAAATGCCTTAGAAAGAGTTGGTCTTAAAGACCATATCCACAAAAAACCAGCAGAGCTTTCAGGTGGGCAAATGCAAAGGGTTGCTATAGCAAGAGCCCTTGTAAATGACCCCCAAATCCTTTTAGCTGATGAGCCTACAGGAGCCCTCGATAGTGAGACTTCAATCGAAATTATGAATCTCCTTAAGGAAATTGCAAGAGACAAGCTTGTAATCATGGTAACCCACAATAAGGACCTCGCAGAAGAGTATTCAACAAGGATTATCGGCATCAAGGACGGAAGGATTGTCTCTGACTCAGATCCCTATAATAAATCGGATACGACTGATAAATTCAAGATTTCAAAGATTGCCCTTAAGCTTAAAACAGCCCTCGGACTTTCTTTTAACAATTTATTAAACAAAAAAGCCAGGACCCTTCTTACAGCCTTTGCAGGATCAATTGGAATAATTGGCATAGCCCTAATTCTCTCAATATCAAATGGAGCGAGCGATTTTATTGAACAAAACCAAAAAAACGCCCTCAAGTCCTACCCCATTGACATAGAAAGAAGCTCTGTAGACCTATCATCCCTTGGTGATATGGGAGACGAGGAAGAGAATAACACCGATACAAGTAAGGTTATATCAAATGATATAGGTCTTAAAAATAGGTCCAAACTATCAGGAACTGGGCCAGAAAATGACCTAGAAAAATTTAAAACCTACCTAGAAGCCAACGATAAAAAACTAAGCGAAGACATAGGCAACCACTTTATCTCCTATAGCTACAATGGTGGCTTCGATATCTTTACCGAGGACCCAAAGGGAGAATTGGTAAATACAGATGGGTCTGATTTTGAAAGCGCAAGACCTACTGGCTTTAACTTTTTACCAGGTTTTGGAAGTGGAAATAAAAATCCAAACTTTTCTCAACTTATAACTACTAGGGACGGAGAAATTTCACCAATGGTTAAGGAAGAATATGAACTAGTTTCTGGTAAGTGGCCAGAAGGTCCCAATGACCTAATCCTCTTTACAGACTACTCTAACCAAATCCTAAGGTCTAAGTTTTACGAATTGGGACTGCTAGAAAAAGAAGAATACGAGGACATCCTAGCTGACCTTGACGATAATAAAAAAGTTGATATTAAAAAAGTCACCATCAATCCAGAAGATATCCTAGGCCATGAATACAAAATCCTGACCCCTTCTGATTATTATGAAAAAGATGGTGAAAACTACGTAAATATCAAGGATGATAAGGCAAAGGTAGAAGAAAAGATCAAAAATGCCAAAACCCTAAAAATCGTGGGTATAGCCCGCAAGGTAAATGACGATGACAATAGGATTATAACAACTCCCCTAGCCTACACAGAAGGCTTTACAAAGGAGATGATATCCTACGTAGACAATCAAGAAATAATCAAAAACCAACTTGATAACAAAGACATCAATGTCCTAAATAAGATAAAATTTAAGGCAGAAAACGATGACGAAAAGGTAAAATTAACTAAAGACTACCTAAAAAACCTATCTGAAAAAAATCTCCTTAGGGTAAATACTTGGATCCTTCAAAACAAAAAAGATCTAGTAGAAAAAATGCAGGAAGAAAGCAAAAAACTTGCCATAGCTGGAAAGATGCCAGCAAATCCTAGTGAAGATGCAAATAACAGGCAAATGGTGGACTATCTTCTAAAAGAAGATGACAAAAAAAGCTACCTTGAAATCTACGATGACTTCCTAAAAGACTTCTCCTACAAGAAAAACCTAGAAGAATTAGGCTATATAGACGAAAAAAACCCATCAAAAATTTCTATCTATGTAGACAATTTTGAAAATAGGGACAAGGTCAAAAAATTTATCAATGAATATAACAAGGATAAAAAAATAGAAGATCAAATCTCCTATACCGACCTAATCGGGATCATATCTAAATCTATCACAGATATAATAGGAGCCATCTCCTACATCCTCATAGCCTTTGTAGGAGTATCCCTTATCGTATCATCAATAATGATAGGGATAATCACCTATATTTCAGTCTTTGAAAGGACCAAAGAAATAGGTATCCTAAGGGCCATAGGTGCAAGTAAAAAAGATATCTACAAGGTCTTTATGGCAGAAACCCTAATAATTGGTCTTCTTTCAGGCCTCATAGGTGTGGGTCTAACCTACATTTTAAATATCTTTATCACAAGGATAATGGTAAATATGTCTGGTTTTGCTGATATAAGCGCGACCCTTCCGGCAGGAGCAGCAGTCGTTTTAGTTCTCATATCAGTCGGACTAAGTCTACTAGCTGGTCTTATCCCATCAAGAATAGCAGCCAAAAAAGACCCAGTCGAAGCCTTATCTGCAGAATAAAATAAAAAGAATTAATCGATTCTCGGTTAGCTCTTTTTACTTGCCCATAGACGAGCAGATTTTACAAGATTTTTACAATTCCTATTTGTTTTTGCTGGTATTGTCCCTATGTAAGGAGGATTTTATGGCAAATTTCTTAGACTCTGCTTTCCCATTCATAATAGCTGGAATATTTCTAGCCTTACTTATCGGCTTAATTTATAAGAAAAACAAATAAATCCTAACTAAAAATACCCTCCTTACTGGTTTGTCCAGTAAAGAGGGTACATATCAATTTTGGGGTTTATTTGTCTATCTTTCATCCAATCTTTCAATTTCTTCTATATCTTTTTCAACCCTGTCAATTAGCTCTTCAACAAGATTTGGGAAGGCTCTAAGGATTCTCTTCTCACCCACCTTATCAAAACGAGTGGCGATTTCTGATCTAATTTTCTCCCTCTTGCTTTCAAGTTCTTTAACTCTTGGACTTTCTTCGATCTCTTCTTTCTTAGTTTTGACCTTCATAGTTCTATCATAAACTCGCCTGCCAATATTATCTGAAACTACTCTCATATCAAGATTTGCCTCTTCAATTTTCTTAAATTTCTTATTAAGACCAATCAAGGTTAGGATTGTAAGAGTCAGATCTACTACAAAAATTATTAAAAGAATAATATCTGTATAAAAAATAAATTTTGGATTTAAAACGGCAAAAAGTCTTTGAATTAATGGATGGACTGCTTCATAAAGTACAAAGCAAGCAAGGCCCCAAATCACTGAAAATTCAACACATATATAGCCGCCTAGGTTGTATCTCATCTCAGAATAGTCCCACCATTTTTTATGGAAAATCTTCTCCAAAAGAAAGCCTCCCACAAGTTCGAGGGCTGTGGCTATAAAAACTGATCCAAAAAACAAAACTAATTTATTAGTCTTTCCAATATCTGTCAGAAAATATATAACTCCCAAGGCCCCAAACCCATAAATCGGACAAACAGGCCCATTTAGAAAACCCCTATTAATAAAGCGTCCAGTCTTCACAGCCTGGAAGGAAACCTCCATTATCCAACCTATAAAAGCATAGACAAAAAAATATCCTATGTAAAACTTAATAAAATCATCTCCTTATTTACTATTATCTATATATTATACTCCATATAAAAAATGAGGACTAAAAAAGTGTCCAAGACTTGCCTGAGCACTCTTATATCAAATTAAGTTTATTAATACCTTCTCTATTTTAGTAGTAGCTATCATTTGGTCTACATATTAGGCTACACCTTTTATAAAATGCTTTTTAATCTCCTTCGTCAAGGCCAAATTTTTTTGTGTAGTTTAATTCAAAGCTTGGTTCATAAAACTTGATATTTAGACAGGAAGTGTTTATTCTCCAATAGGCTCTCTTCGAAATTTATTTTCTAGCTCTAGGGGTGAATTTATTTTGTCTTTAGTATATATCAGCATTTCATTCATTGCATCAATTAATAAGCCTGATGATCCATAAGTTGTCTAATGGCAACTATACTTCAACGATAAGAATTCCTTCTTCACCATCTGGAAGTTCATTCACTATCTTTCCTTCATTAAACAAACAAGCTCCACCCCTTGCTATATTGTCACTATTTTTATCTAGACAATGTGAGTTAACATACAAAATATTACTGCCACATTTTTGAGCTTGTTGAGCATATTCGTATTTCAAACTTTCATTCCATTCTTTAGAGTCAAAATCTGTATAAACTGGCCAGAAAACTATATCAGAATCTAAATTCTCCATTTGAATACAATTTTCTGCATACCAAAAATCACCACACAAACCTACTGAAATAGTTTTCTCTAAGTAAGAGAATTGTCCAAATCCTTCACCTTCTAGATAGTGAAAATCTGCAACAGGTTCTTTCCATCCTATAGATACACGTCTAAAATTATCTAGTGTTTTACCATCCTTAGAGATAGTTAACTGACTACTGTATAACTTATCCTCATCCTTTTCTATATAGCCAAATGAAACTGCTACTTTATATTTTTTACACAAAAATCTAATTTCATCTATTATTGATGAATCTTGACTTACAGCTATATCTATGTCTATTGAATAATCCCAAGTTAGACAATCAAAGCCTTGCAAAAAACTTTCTCCAAAGAGAATCAAATCAGCATGAATAGCATGTTTTTTTACCGTTTCTTTAATTTTGTCAAAGTTATAATTTAAATCATTTGTTAGAAAACCTATCGCTGCTAAAGCTATTTTCATAGAAAACTACTCCTTTTATTTTTTGTAGGGACTCTGAAACCCAGTATTCACTGTTACTATTTTCTGACGTCATAATTATTACAAGTAACCCTGTTGAAAAATCCATAACATTTGAACTTTTATTAATTCCTGCTAATTTGACCAATAATTTGACTTCATAAGATGGGTTTAAGACAACATAATTACGTTTATCCTATCGATTTCCAAGTCGAGAATACATTTCATTAAATAATTTACCTTTAATGTCTGTTGTAAGTCTATTTTTACCATAACCACATCTTTTAGAAGCATATTCATTTATCGCTTTGTCTATCTCATATATTAAGCTTTCTTGTTATAGTTTATAATCTAATCCACATTCTTTTAACCATCCATTCACTAAATCT
Organism: uncultured Anaerococcus sp.; assembly: GCF_937934665.1. Lineage (GTDB taxonomy): Bacteria > Bacillota > Clostridia > Tissierellales > Peptoniphilaceae > Anaerococcus. Next base: position 5,191 of record NZ_CALGYW010000083.1, on the reverse strand, counting down.
GCAATGTTTGGCTCTATTGATTGTACTTTCACCATTTCTACCTCACTGTTTTTATTTGTGCTCTCTATTATTGTATCATATTTCAAGTTTATTACAGAATAAAAAACTGACTAATATCCCAACTAAAAAAGTGCCCCTTTGGACACTTTATTTCTATAACTATTTAATCTCTTTAGTCATGGTTGGTTTCTGCTTCTTCGTCATTATCTATGGCTTCTTGGATGGTTTCTTGAGCTTTTTCTGCCATTTCCTCGTTGTCTATGTGAGAACGGTCGATTAACTTGTTGAGTCTTTCTTCATCTTGAGGGGTAAAGTCTATATCATCGTCGAGTTTTTTTCTCATATAGTGCCTGATTCCAAGTCTTTTCATGGATTCTTGCCTGATTGCTGTTCTTTCTTTGAAGTAGGCAAAGATTAAAAGTCCTGTCATAAAGATGCCGATATAGCCTATTATAGGGTAAAACATTGATACCAGACTCTTAAAACCAAGGAAAGATAGGACAAAACCAAGTCCAGTTATTAAAACTAGCATTTTCTTAAAACGGCCTTCATCATCATTTGAAAATCTTCTAGCTAGGGCATAAAATAAGGAAATCCCGGTGTTAAAGATCATACCAAAGATTACCACTGCCATGATAAGGCCTAATATTGGACTTATATCTTCTAGGATATAAAGCATTGGAATATCAAGGGTATATACTTCTTTAACCCTTAGAAAAAGTGTAAGAGTAATTAGAAAACCCATTATTCCAACAACAGCTCCACCAAATAGTCCTCCCCAACCGGCATTTTCTGTATTTAACTCATCTCCACCTAGGACAAAGCCCATGGATACGGCAGTCATAAGGCACATGCCAAAGTAGTTTATAACAGAAAGACCTAGGTTATTAAAATTTGCAGGAAGGCTTGATGCAAAGGCATTTAGGTCTTGCCAGTCTGGCCTTGCTGTTACTATGGTAAAAATCGATCCAACAAGAACAAAAACAACGATTAGGGGTGAAAATGAGCCAATAACTTGGCTTACCTTATCAAAGTCCATCATTCCTACTACTATTATTAAAAGAGCACATACTACCCTACCAATATTTTCATTTATACCAAAGGCTTGGTTAAGGTTAGAACCTGCTCCTGCTATCATTACAAAACCCACTACAAAACAGGTAAATATCAAAGATATGTCCATAAATTTCGAAATAACTTTGTTGCTTATCTCATCAAAAACATCTGAGTGGTCGGTTGCCAGGTAGTGGCTACCAAGGATTAGCAAGATTCCGCCGATTATCATGTGTAAAAGACCAACGAGACCGATTCCCACAAGTCCGGGGATTCCCAAAGCGACAAAGTATTGCAAAAGCTCTTGACCTGAGGCAAGTCCTGCCCCTGTGAGGACTCCTATGTAGGCGAGCATTATTTTTAAAGTGTGTTTATTCATACTTCCTCCATTTTATCATGATACCATAAAGAATCGATTTAGCAAGATAAACAAAAAAAAGACCTCATAAGAAGTCTTTGTATTGTGAGATTTGGTAATCTTAACACTAATAAAATGGTCCTAAATTTATGGGATTCCTCGTCAAATCCTTCGGATTCTCTGTCCCTTCGACTAGCCTCAGGGTAAACTCATTAAGGGATTTTTCGAACTTACTGTTTTTTCTAAATCCCCAATAAGTCTTATGAGGTCATCTTCTCTAGGGCCTTCATATTTGTAATCAGGATTTCGTTACGACCAATTATCTCAATTAGTCCCATCTTTTCAAAACTTGATAGCTTTCTAGAAAGAGTCTCTCTTACTATGCCCGAATAAGACCCTAATTCTTCACGGCTTAGGTGGACTTCAACTAAAACTCCATCCTTTTTGACTATGCCGACATCATCAGCCAAATCTAAAAGCAATTTTGCAACCTTCATATCAGCATTTTGGGTAGATAGCCTGTCTATAAGTTCTTCACTCCTCCTTATCCTTCTAAAGGATTGGTCTAAAACCTTAACCAAGACCTTGTTGTTTTTCTTAAGGATATTATCAAAATCAATCTTTGATATTGTTAAAAGTCTAGCCTTGGTGAGTGCCCTTGCCTCATAAAGGTAAGATTCGTGGGTTAAAAGATTGTGACCTCCAACAAAATCATCTTTCCCGTAGATATATAAGATTTGCTCCCTGCCGTCAGAAAGGTAGGTGGAAATTTTTATAAAACCCTCAAGAATGATATACATAAAATCTGCCGGATCATTAAAGGAAAAAATCTTATCGCCTTTTTTATACATTAAAACCTGAGGCCTGTATCGAAATCTGGCGAGTTCTTCATCTGTAAGAAAGGCCAAGAGGCTTTCTTCGTTTTCTTTGTAGTTTTTCATATTGTTCTCCTACAAAGATTTTAACATATTATTGACATAGATTTCAAAATCTTTTGCCTTATCTTTATCCATGGCCTCCATATTTTTGATTTTGTAATCCTTGCCCATATCTTTATATTTGCCCACTCCCATCTTGTGGTAGGGAAGAATTTCAATTTCATCGATATTTTTTTTTAGGGGCCTTACAAAGTCCACGAGTTTTTCCATATCTTCTAAGGTGTCGGTGACAAAGGGCATCATCACATGCCTTATCCAGACCCTGGTATCTGTATTTTTAATACTCTCCATAAATTTTATGAGTTTGTCTTGGTGGTTCTTGGTTATTTCATTAAAAAAGTAAGGGTCGTAGTGTTTGATATCGAGAAGGATTAGATCAGCTTCTTTGGCTATCTGATCATAGTATTTTGTATCTCCCACACCCGAAGTATCGACTGCGACATGGATATCTTCCTCATGGAGGGCCCTGATTGCCTCAAGGACAAAGGCCCCACTTGCTAGGGGCTCGCCACCTGAGATTGTGACTCCGCCCCCGTTTTTGTAGTAGGGTTTCATTCTCTTTGCCCTTTTTACAAGATCATCGACTGTAAATTCTTTCCCATAGGCCATAGATTGGGTGTCAGGATTATGGCAAAATACACACCTTAGAGGACAGCCAGAAAGAAAAAACACTGTCCTAATCCCAGGCCCGTCTACAAGGCCCATTGTTTCTATCGAATGTAATTTTGCCATAGTTCCTCCTTTATTTATTCTTTCATCATTTACTTTTACTAATTATTGGTGATTGTGGAAGGTTCTTTCTAGAACTTCAAGCTTTTGTTCGTCTGTAAGTCTGTTAAAGTGAACAGCATAGCCTGATACTCTGATTGTAAGGTTTGGGTATTTTTCTGGGTTGTGGTAGGCATCCAGAAGTTTTTCTCTTTGAAGGACGTTGACATTTAGGTGGAAGGCATCTTGGCCAAAATATCCGTCCATGATATTTACAAGGTTGTCAATCCTTATATCTTCTTCCTTGCCTAAGGCATCTGGCACAATTGAGAAGGTATTTGAAATACCGTCTTCGCAGACGCATTCATAAGGAAGCTTTGCCACAGAATTTAGACTTGCAAGGGCACCTGACTCGTCCCTACCGTGCATTGGGTTTGCACCTGGAGCAAAGGCTTCTCCTGCCTTACGGCCATCTGGAGTTGTACCTGTTTTCTTGCCGTACATTACATTTGATGTAATTGTAAGGACTGAAAGGGTTAGTTTTGCGTTTTTGTAGGTTGCGTGCTTCTTAAGTTCGTTTGAAAAGTAAGTCAGAACGTCAACTGCAAGTTCATCTACCCTGTCATCATCATTTCCATATTTTGGGAAATCTCCTGTAGTTTCAAAGTCAATTGCTATTCCATTTTCATCCCTAATTGGCTTAACTTTTCCGTATTTAATAGCAGAAAGTGAGTCTGCCACTATTGAAATACCAGCAACCCCTGTAGCAAGATTTCTCTTGACACTTGTATCGTGAAGAGCCATTTGGCCAGCTTCATAAGCATATTTATCGTGCATGTAGTGGATTACATTTAGGGCATTGATATAAAGGCCAGAAAGATTTGTAATTACCTTCTTATAGTTTTCCATAACCTTATCAAAGTCTAAAACATCATCTGTAATTGGCTCAATTCCGTCAAATACCTTGATGATTGACCCATCTTTTGCCCTTTTCTTTTCGTCTACTCCTCCATTTATTGAGTAAAGTAGAGCCTTAGCAAGGTTTGCCCTTGCTCCGAAGAATTGCATTTCCTTGCCAACCTCCATGGCAGATACACAACAAGCAATGGCATAGTCATCTCCATACATATCTCTCATAAGATCGTCGTTTTCGTATTGGATTGAGTCTGTTAGGATGGAAACTTTTGAGCAGAATTTCTTCCATGCTTCTGGTAAGCTTTCCGCCCAAAGGATTGTCATATTTGGCTCTGGAGCAGATCCTAGGTTGATAAGTGTGTGGAGGAACCTGAAAGCAGTCTTTGTCACAAGGGTCCTGCCATCAAGGCCCATACCCCCTATTGATTCTGTAACCCAGGTTGGGTCTCCACCAAAAACTTCGTCATATTCTGGTGTCCTTAGGTGGCGGACAAGTCTTAGTTTTATAACTAATTGGTCAATTAATTCTTGAGCACCCATTTCATCGAGGATTCCCTCGTCCATATCTCTCTTGATATAAATATCAAGGAAAGTAGTATTTCTACCAAAGGACATAGCCGCCCCGTTGTTTTCCTTAACAGCTGCAAGATAGCCAAGATATAAAAATTGAACAGCTTCTGTGGCATTTTTGGCAGGTTTTGAAATATCAATACCATATTTGGCAGCCATATTTTTAATATCGCCAAGGGCTCTAATTTGCTCGCTCACTTCTTCCCTAAGTCTGATTGAGGATTCAAGATTATTTTCGTCTATTTCGATATTGTCTAGATCTTTACGCTTTTCCTCAACTAGCCTATCTATACCATAAAGGGCAATCCTTCTGTAATCTCCAATAATCCTACCACGGCCATAGGCATCTGGCAGCCCTGTCAAAAGACCGACAGTCCTTGCTGTTCTCATATCCTTAGTATATGCGTCAAAAACACCTTCATTGTGGGTCTTTCTAAATTCTTTGAAATATTTTTCCTGAACTTGATCCATCTCTTGGCCATAGGCTTCAAGAGATTGTTCAACCATCCTGTAGCCGCCGTATGGGTTTACAATTCTTTTTAGAACCTCATCTGTTTGAAGTCCAACAATGACCTCGTTTTCTTGGTCTATGTAGCCAGCGTCAAAACCATCTATAGATGAGAACCTTGTAGTATCAGCATTTCTATAG
>NZ_CALGYW010000082.1 GCF_937934665.1 uncultured Anaerococcus sp. | reverse complement strand
TCTCTTGCCGACAGTTAATACTATAACACCCTTTTTTATCTTTGTCAAATAATTTTTGTAAAAATTTTAAAAAAAGCCCTAAAACAGGCTTTTTCTACAGTTTATAGTGGTTTTTTATTATTTGAAGGTTTTCTTTTATCTCTTCTGTTAGGTCATCATAGGTTAAAAGCTCTTCTATATCGCTCTTTGCTTTTTCCTTATTTCCTAATACTAAATTTATCTGGATTTTGTTATAGGTCATTCTTGGATCTTGAGGATATTTTTTAAGTCCTTCGTTTATTATGCTTAAAGCTTCTATCTCTTCTTTGTTTAAGTACAGGCTTATGGAGTAATCATTATAAAGTTCTCTAAAGTCTGCATTTAAATCTAAAGAGTTTTCAAAAGCTAGGATTGAATTTTCGTATTGACCTAGGTTTTGATAGGCCACTCCAAGATAGTAGTAGGCATCTGCTCTTTTTGTTTTTGATAATAATTTAGTTAGTGTCCTTACTGCTTCATTATAATTACTTTTGCCTATATAGTAGAGGGCCTGTTCTATTTCAGCATTGTCATCTATAGTTAGCAGTTTATTTCTTATATCATTTTTTGCCATTTCATCATCAGTTAATCTAAGGGCATTGTTATAATATGACCTTGCTTTTATATATTCCCCAAGATTTGCATAGATATTTCCTAGCTCATAGTAGGAGAGTTTGAAGTCTTCATCTTGATTTAGTTGCTCTTGGAGTATTCTTAAGGCTTCTTTTACAAGTAAACTTTGATACTCTCCATCATCTTCGTAGGCTAAAGGCCATAAAAATCTCGCATACAAGTAAGCATTGTATTTATTTGATGGGTCTAGTATATAGCCTGACCTTGCTAGTAAAAGCGCCTTTGTTTTATCATTTTCTTCATAGTTTATTGCCTTATTTGCAGTATAGTCGCCTAAAGATTTTAGGTATTTGTTTAATATCTTTTCATAGGCTTCCCTATATATGAAGTCTGGATCTATGGCAATATTTAAAAGCATGGCTTCTAAAATTATCTCAAGATTTATCTCACTTGCAAAATCACCTGTCTCTATCCCCTCTTTCATATCTTCCATGTATATAGGAAGGGATATATCCTTAAGGTCGTGATTTGTACTGTCTTCTTTAAGTTCAATATAGGCGAGTCTATCAGTGTATTTTATAAAGTATCCGTCAAGTATTGCCATTAGCACCACCCCATAAACTTTCTTTGTCTATAGGAATGTTCATTTAAATGTTTAAACAAGATTCCTCTAAATAGCATGAAGCCAGTATGGATAAGGCCAATTATTAAACAAGCTAGAATTTTATCAACCCCCATAGGCTGTCCTATGGCAAATTTTACACTTAGATAAAATTCTACACCTATAAATAACAAGCTATACAGACCATAATGAAGTGGATTGTTTTTTACGAAATTTGCTGATTCAGTTATTGCGTTTATTCCACTTCTACCATTTAAATATATTTGTTCATAGATTGATGATAGGAGGATTTGGATAATTATTACGACTATTATCCTAGCCTTCTGTGGAAAATTTAATAAAAGTAGGTTTGAAAACATCTCTAAAAGGTAGACCCAAAACATGGTTTCTATCATAGGTCCAAAAAAGTTTCCTACTGAGTTTTCTAGAGATGACTTGCCTGTATTGCCATATTTTACAACTGATAAGAGGCTTTGAACTACAAAGCAAGATATGATTACTCCTATAAAGTAGTTTACAATGCCGCCTATAGTTCCACCTACTACACCAAAGCTAAATTCATTATTTCTAAAGATTGTATTTATTAAGACGAAGATAAAGACTATATAGGATTTGTCAATCTTTTTTATAGTTTCCTTAAAAGCTATTTTAGATACAAGTAAAAAGTCTTTAATTTTGCTCATTTACATCTTCTCCACTGTTTTTATTCCAAGTAGACCTAGGGCAGTTTTTATTACCACAGATGTAGCGTAGGCTAGGGCAAGTCTTTCTTCTTTTAGCTTTTCATCTTCTACCATTATTTTTGAAGAGTTATAAAACTTATTAAAGCTCTTGGCTATGTCTGTTAGGTGTCTAGTTATTAGTGATGGTTCGTATTTTTCTTTTGCTTTTACTACTACATCTTCAAAACCAGCTAGTTTTTTAATCAGACTAAATTCTTCATCGCTTGTGATTTTTTCTATATCTATTGATTTGATTTCATAAGCCCCAGCTTTCCTTAAGACTGATTTGGCCCTTGCATAGGTGTATTGGATATATGGTCCTGTTTCACCGTCAAAGTTTAGGACCTCATCCCAATCAAATACATAATCTTTTATCCTGTTGTTGTATAGCTCTTGGAATTTAACAGCTCCAATTCCTACAATTTTTGAAACTTCATCGATATTTTCAACAGTATCGTCACGGCCTTCCATGATTTCACGTGTTTTATCGATGGCTTTATTTAGTACATCTTCTAGAAATACTACTTGGCCTTTCCTTGTGGATAGGGTTTGGTCTTTAAGACTTACCATACCGAATGGTATGTGTTTGCAACCCTTATAGAGGTCGTAGCCCATGAGTTCTAGGATTTTCCATAGTTGCTTAAAGTGAAGGTTTTGTTGGGTTGCTACTACATAGAGGTTTTCGTCAAAGTCGTATTCTTTTTTTCTTACTATTGCTGTTGCTATATCACGGGTAATATAGGCTGATGAACCATTTGATTTTATAATAATTGATGGTGGCATGTCATAGGCTGAAAGGTCTATAATTTGTGCCCCATCGCTTTCTACAAGAAGATTTTTCTCCTTAAGCTCATCAATAATTTCTGGTATATATTTAGAACTATAGGATTCTCCTTTGTAGTTATCAAATTCAATATCAAGAAGTTTGTATACCCTGTCAAATTCCTTAAAAGAAATTTCCTTAAACCAAGACCAAAGTCTAGTAGCTTCTTCTTCACCTTCTTCAAGCTTTTTAAATTCTTCTCTTGCAACGTCCATCATTTCTTCGTTTTCGCTAGCCTCTGAGTTATACCTTACATAGAGGTTTAGAAGTTCTTGGATTGGGTTTTGCTTTAATTTATCATCATCTCCCCAGAGCTTATAGGCTGCAATCATTGTTCCAAATTGTGTACCATAGTCACCAATATAGTTTGAAGCAACGGTATTGTAGCCTAAAAACTCGTGGATATTTCTAAGAGCGTCACCTATGACAGTTGACCTGATGTGGCCGATGTGAAATGGCTTGGCAATGTTTACTGAAGAAAAATCTAAGACTACAGTCTTGTCTTTGCCCATGTCAGATCTGCCGAAGTTTTCTTTTTTCTCTATGATTGTATTAATAACTTCATTTTCAAATTTTTTCCTATCTAAGAAGAAGTTTATATAGGGTCCCACATTTTTAACTTCAGCAAAACCTTCAAGCTCTATATTACCAGCGAGTTCTGTAGCTATTAGGGCTGGATTTTTTCTTAGGGTTTTTGCAAGTTGAAAGCATGGAAAAGAAAAATCTCCCATGTTTTCTTGAGGTGGAATTTCAATTAGGTCGTAGATTTCATTCCTATCTAAGCCTATATCTTGATCTTCTATTTTTTTCGCAATAATTTCTTTATAATCTTTCATATTTCCTCCTTAGGCAAATTTGACAATAGTAACGCCGTAACCGCCTTCTTTATCATCACCAAACCTATAAGAAGCTATCCTCTTATCAGTTTTTAGGTTTTCACTTACACCCTTGATTAGTGCACCTGTTCCCTTGCCATGAATAATTTTTGCTTGATCAAGTCCTGCAAGCATGGCATCATCTAGGTATTTATCTAGGTTTCTCATGGCTTCGTCATATCTTTGCCCTCTTAAGTCTAAGCTTGCAGAAATATTCATAGCCTTTTTTACACTATACACTTTCTTTATGTTTTTCTCAGTTTGGTTTTCTCCCTCAATCTTTTTTACGTTCTTGATATTGGAGTCCATCTTTAGGATACCCATTTGAAGTTTGATATTACCCTTGTTATCTGGTGCTTCTATTACTTCTGCCTTCTCATTTAGGCCTGCAATTATAACCATATCTCCAATTTTTAATTCTTCTGGGATATCCTTTGACCTTCTTTGCCTTAGGCCATCTTCTTCTCTTTCTATATAGGAATCCTTATAGGTATTTCTAATCTTATTTAGGGACCTATCTATGTCGCGAGTATTGGCATTCTTAGACTTTTTAGCTTCTTTGAGCATGGCCTGGCTTTCCTTATTTGCCTTTGCTAGGATTTTATTGGCCTTTTCTTCAGCCTTTCTAATTATTTCTTCCTTGGCCTCGTCTATCTCCTTTGACTTGTTCCTAAGTTTATCTTTGATTGACTGGATTTCTCTCCTATAGGCTTCTATCTGCCTATTTTTAGCTTCCATCTCGCTCTTATCATCTTCTATTTGATCAAGGATTTTATTTATGTTTTTAGTATCTTCGCCTATTAACTCCTTAGCCTTATTTAGTATGTCATCTGAAAGTCCAAGTCTTTTTGAAATTTCAAAGGCATTTGACTTACCAGGTGTGCCTATCTCTAGCTTGTAAGTTGGAGATAGGGTGTTGGCATCAAACTCAACAGAGGCATTCATCACCTTGTCATTTTCCATTGCATAATATTTTAACTCACTGTAGTGGGTTGTAGCAAAGGTCATGACTTCTTTTTCTGTTAGCCCTGAAAGAATTGAAATAGCAAGGGCAGCTCCTTCGATTGGATCTGTACCCGAACCAATTTCATCAAGTAGGACCAAGGAATTTTCTGTTACCTTATTTAGAATATCTACAATATTTGTTAGAGATGCAGAAAAAGTAGAAAGACTCATTTCAATAGATTGCTTATCGCCTATGTCTAAAAATACATCGTCAAAAACATTTACGGTTGACCCTTCTTCTGCAGGTATAAATAGGGCTGTCTGAGCCATTAGGGTAATTAACCCTACTGTTTTTAGTGATACAGTCTTGCCACCTGTGTTAGGTCCTGTAATTATAAGCGTTGTGTAGTCCCCACCTATGGCCACATCTATTGGCACAACCTTGCCTGGTAGAAGTGGATGGATGGCTCCTTTTACATTTACAATTTTTTGCTTATTTAACTTTGGCAAAGAATAGTCATTTTCTAGGCCAAACTTGGCCTTAGCTTGTAAAAAGTCTATCCTTGCTATTAATTTTTGGTTTTCTAAAATCTCAACGTCAAACTTCTGGGCAAATCTAGATAGTCTATCTAAAATCCTTCTTATTTCAGCCTCTTCCTTAAGCTCTAAGTCCTTGTATTGGTTATTTAACTCAACTATGGCAGATGGTTCTATAAAGAGGGTATTTCCTGATGCTGACTTATCATGGACAATGCCGTTAATTACCGAACGCTTATTAGTCTTTATAGGTACTACATACCTACCATCCCTTACAGAAACCACCTTATCTTGGAGGGCACTTTCATATTTGGGGCTTGTTACATAGGAATTAAGTTTGTTTTTAATCTCTTCTTCCTTGCGTCTTAGACTTCTTCTAATAGATAAAAGCTCTCTTGAGGCATTGTCTGCAATTTCTTCCTCGTTTAATATTGACCTATCAATTTCTTCTTTTAAAAACTCATTGGTAGATATCCTATCAAATAAGTCTAGTATATAAGAGTCTTCTATATTTGATCCATAGTCTTTTAAGTATTCAGCTACCCTAAGTAGGCTTAGGACTTTTAAAAGCTCGGCTGGCTCTAGAATTCCATTTCTCCTAATGTAGCCAACCATGCTTGTAAAATCATAAAGGCCAAAGATATCTATATTGCCATTTCTTGTTATAACTTTGGCCATGGCCCCGGTTTTTTCAAGTTCATCTTCAAGGTAGACTATATCTGTAGATGGCTCTAAGTTTAAGATTTGTTCTTTGACCAGGCCTGAACGTGCCATTTTTGAAAGCTTTTCTAGTATTTTTTGGTATTCTAAAACTTCTAGGCTTTTTGCCTGCATTAAATCACTCCTCTTTTATAATTTAACTTATCCTTGTAGGCTTTATCTTCATAAACCCTTAAATCTTCGTCAGTGAAAACTGATACCAAGGTGGAAACACCTTCTGCAAATAAATTTTCCTCAAAACCTGCAGGAGCATAGGGATAAATTTTTGTAAGAGAATCTCTTCTTACAAGCTTCATCCTATCTCCACTTATAGATACAAGTTCTCCCTCATTAAACTTACAAGTCTCACATCCCCTAAGACCACATTTTTTTATAGTTGAGAAGGGACAATGGGCCATATTCATAAGTTCGATTCTTCCAAAGCTTAGCGCTTCAACTTCGTACCTACTAGCATTTTTATTTATATTCTCTAGGGTGTTTTCTACTGACGATTCAATTTTTTCTGCAAAAGACGAATAAAAATCAAAGGAATAAGAATTTATCACGTTTAGATACCTTCCAATCCTAATTTTTATATCATTTTTCTTAAAATCATCCAAAAAATCTAGGTCTCTATAGTTATTAAAAATCACACCTTCAATTGAGTTTATCTTTAAGTAGGAAATCAATTCATCAATTTCATAATCCATGTGGCTATCAAGATTAAGGTATAAATTTAAATCCTTATATTTAGGATCATATTTTTTTATATAAACCTTATCAAAACCTCTAAGAAGCTTTGGATCAACCTTATCGGTCATTAGCTCAATATTTTTCTCTGCTAGTTGTGGTCCAGATTTTTTTAGCTCTGGCTTTTTAATCTTGATTGGTTTTCTCTTATATTTACTAGCTAACTTTTCTTTTAAAAGTTTTATAGCATTTCGTCTTAGTTTGTTAATGGTCTTTTTTCTTAAGAAAATTCCCTCATCAATTTTTATTTCAATACCAGTTGGGGTAAATATTTCATCGTTAAACCTAGCAAGATTTTCTCTTATATCTTCTTGATCTAAAGAAATATTTTGAGCCGCCTCTATTGTAGAATCATCTACGACTAAAGCTTTAGCATCTCCCATAGAGATTTTAAGTTTAGACCTCTTTCCTAATCTTCCTTCAAAAGATAGGCTAACTGGTAGATTTCTGTATGAATTAAGTCCTTCTTCTAGGTCGTCTTTGATATTTTCTGCATTTAGCATTAGAACATGAGAATTTATCTTGGCATCCCTATACTTATCAAGGAAAATAATCTCGTCTCTTTTGTAATCCTTTGTTAGGGTAAGAGGTAGTTTCTTATCTCTATCTGTTGTAACTTCAAGGTTATCTCCCTTGTAAAGGTCCGTCTTGGCTTTGAAGGCTTTTTTATTATTTATTAACTCAACTTTTCCAACCGATCTGTGTTTAAGGTCTTCTTCTTTTAGGATATAATCTATTCTTTGATCAAAGATAAAGCCTCTTGTATAGCCCCTATTTGATATATCTCTTAATTTATTGGCGTTATAATCTTCTCCGCTTACTTTTTTCTTATAAGCTACTACGCTATTATAGACATACTCTGGACTTTTCATCCTGCCTTCGATTTTTAGACAATCTATACCAAGCTCTGTCAAATCTTCTAGCCTATCGATTACATTTAGGTCTTTCATATTTAGGTAAAAATCATTGCCGTAGGTTTTACCCTTGTTTATAAGTTGGTATTTTTGCCTACAAGGACCAGCACACCTGCCCCTATTGGCAGATCTTTCTCCAAAATAGGAGCTCATCAAACATTCTCCCGAGTAGGATACACAAAGTGAGCCATGGACAAAAACTTCCTTTTCACAAGGAAGTTTGGCTATTTTTCTTATTTCTTCTATTGGCGTTTCACGAGCTATGACAATTCTTTTAAAACCAAGATCCATTAACGCCTTGGCTCCATGGTAGTCTCTTACAGCCATTTGAGTGGAGGCATGGAAATCAAGATCTGGCATTTGGTCTTTAATTATGGAATAAAAACCTATATCTTGGATTAAAATCCCATCTACACCATATTCATAGAGCCTTTCAATATAGGTTATAGCCTTATCTATTTCTTCATCCTTTATTAGGATATTCATAGTTATGAAAACTTTCTTATCAAAATAGTGGATATAATCTATGATTTCTTCTATATTTTTAAGGGTAAAATTTTCCGCATAGGCTCTTGCGCCGAAATCGTCTAGGGCCAGGTAAAAAGCATCTGCCCCCGCTGCGATTCCTGCATATAGCATATCAAGATTTCCTACGGGTGCTAATATTTCAGTTTTAATCATCAATTTTTCCCTTCAAAATTTCATTTTCCTTAGTCAAATCCATGGCTTGTTTTTGTAAGGCCTTGATTTTCTCCCTTAATTTATTAGCATCATTTTCTGCCTTGGTAAGAGTTACTATCTCAGAGTCCTTTTCCTGAAGGAGGACTTTTAAGTCCTTAATCTCTTCCCTAGCTTTTTCTAGGTCAGTCTTATAGGTCCCGTACTCATTTTTAAAACTTTCAAGCTCTTCTTTGATAATAGGATAATCTTTTATGGCTTCTTTATTTTCCTCATAACACTTTCTAAAAGATTCCTTATCTTTAAAATATTCGTCTGCTATATTAAGGCTTGCCAAAATTAGCTGCCTATCAAAGGTGAGCTTATCAGATTTTACATCTTTAATCTTGCCGTCAACATAAGCTGCTATTTTTTCTATATTCTCTTTTGGTTCTTTGCTAACAAGAGGATATTTTACACCGTCAATTTTAACTTCAAGTCTAATCTCGCTCACTTTTTTCTCCTATGCACGCAATACTATGTCTTTTACCTTCAATTCTTCAAGAATACTTGCTTCTACATCCTTGATATCCTCTTCCTTTAGAGTCCTATCGGCTTTTCTATACCATACCCTATAAGAAATTGATTTTTTATCATCGGCTATACCCTTACCTGTATAGATATCAAATAACTCTATTTTGGATATCAAGTCTTGGGCCTTTTCTGTCATAATATTTTCTATAAGTTCTGACTCTACTTCCCTATCTGCCACAAAAGAATAATCACGTTCTATGGCTGGGAATTTAGGAATTTGTTTGTATTTCTTTTCTACTATTCTTTCCTTGGCAATCTGGCTTAAGTTGATTTCTAAGATGATTGCTCCCTTGTTTATATTATACTCTTCGCGGACTTCATAGGAAATCTCACCTATCACACCGATTTTTTCTACATCAAAGTATATATCGGCGCACCTACCAGCGTGGAAGGCATAAAGATTTTCATTGGCCCTATAAGTAAATCCTGTAAAGCCAGTATTTCTCATAGCTTCTGTAAAGAAATCTTTCATATCATAGAAGGAATAATCTCCATATAGACCCATAGTTAGGGTTAGGTTTTCTTTTGGAAGCTTATCACTTGTTTTTTCAAAAGTCCTATCAAGCTCAAAAAATCTCATATCTTTTTGGCCGTACTTGATATTTTTCCCTATAACATCGAGCATATTAGCTATTTGAGTTGTCCTCATAACAGAGAAGTCTTCCCCAAGTGGGTTTGTTAGGCTAATATAATCTCTAAGTTTTGAATTCTTATCAATTCCTAACCTATCATATTCTTTTGGAGATATAAATGAGTAGGTGGCAAGTTCTGAGAATTTTTGGCCCACAAGTTTATGTTTTAGATCATCTCTTAAAAGTCTCAAAGAAGATCTTTCACCTTTTTTAAGGGATGAAACAAGAGGTTTTGACTCAATTTTGCCCATACCGTAAAGTCTTACGACTTCTTCTATTAAGTCTGCCTCTATATCAATATCAAGTCTAAAGAAAGGAACTTTTGCAAGGATAGTATCCTCATCTAGTTTTTCTACTTCAAATTCTAAAAGCTCTAGGTTTTTTATTGCCTCATCCATGGTAAAATCTACACCAGTTAGGGTCTTAAGTCTTGAAATACGAAGTTTTACTGATTTATCTTCACCTTCTGTATTTCCTACCGTATAAGAACCATCATAGATTTCTCCATAACCTAGTTTATCTATTAGGTGGAGGGCACGTCTTGAAGCAAAGTCTGCCATTTCTGCTGGCACTCCCTTTTCAAACCTGGTTGAAGCTTCAGAACGAAGGCCAAGTTTTTTAGAAGTTTCACGAATAGAATCTGCATCAAAGTGAGCAGTTTCAAGAACAATGTTTTTTGTATTATTTGATACTTCTGTATCAAATCCGCCCATAACCCCTGCTATACCAATTGCTCCCTTATCATCTGCAATTATAAGCATAGAATCATCTAGTTTCCTATCTTCACAGTCAATTGTTTTTACAATTTCACCTTCTTTTGCTTCTCTAATTGTAATACCACCATTTAACTTATCTAGATCATAAGCATGGAGGGGTTGGCCAGTTTCAAGCATGACAAAGTTTGTGATATCTACAATATTATTTATAGGTCTCATGCCCGCAAGCATTAGATAGTTTTGTAACCATTGTGATGATGGCTCAATTTTTACATTTGTGATTGCACGGGTAATAAACTTATCACAATTATCTGTATCTAAAGTTAAACCATTAAATACTTCTCTAAGGTCTTTACCATTTGTATTAAAGTCTATTTCTGGTAAGCTTATTTTCCTTCCAAAACTTGCCGCACTTTCTCTTGCCATACCAATTATCGATAGGCAATCAGGTCTATTTGGAGTGATTTCGTATTCAATTACCGGAGTATTTGAGTATAAAACTTCTACAGCTGGTGTTCCTGGCTTATGCTCACCTTCTAAAACTATAACTCCTTCTCTTAAATCTTTTGGAGTTACAGAATCATCATAACTAAGTTCACTATAGGCTGTAAGCATACCCTCGCTTACTATTCCAAAAAAATTATGGTCTTCAATTGTGACTCCATTATCCATCTTAGTCCCAGAAGTGATTACCAGTAGGTAGTCTCCTTCTTTGGTGTTTTTTGCGTTTGTTATAATTGTAATAGGCTCATTTTTTCCAACATCTATTGATAAAACTTGTAGTCTATCCGCATCAGAATGTTTTTCCTGTTTTAAAACATGACCTACCACAATACCTTCAAGATCAGATGTGTGGATAGTAACTTCTTCTACGTGAGAACCTGTTTCAGAAAGCCTGTCTGTAATAGTTTTTAAATCTTCATCTATTTTTATATAATCTTTTTGCCATATTAAAGGTACTAACATACTTCCTCCTAAAACTGTTCTATAAATCTCTTGTCGTTGTCATAAAGAAGTCTAATGTCATCAAGGCCGTATTTGACCATGGCAATCCTATCAACTCCTAAACCAAAGGCGAAACCTGTGTACTTTTCACTATCTATACCACAAGCTTCAAGGACATTTGGGTGAACCATGCCACCACCTAATAATTCCATGGACCAACCAGTATTACCACAAGCTGGACAACCCTCACCCATACAAGCTGGACAAGTTACATCTACTTCTAGAGATGGCTCTGTAAATGGGAAATGGTGAGGTCTATACCTAAGGTTCATCTCATCTCCAAACATTTCATGAATAAAGGTTTCAAGGGTAGCCTTTAGGTTTGCCATTGATACATTTTCATCTACAACTAAGCATTCTAATTGGTGGAACATTGGTGAGTGAGTTGCATCAACTTCATCGTTTCTAAAAACCCTACCTGCAGAAACCATTTTGATAGGAAGCTTGCCTTCATTCATCACCCTAATTTGCATACTAGAAGTGTGAGGTCTAAGTAAAACATCATCACTTATATAAAAAGTATCGGATGTAGACCTAGCAGGGTGGTTTTTAGGGCTGTTTAAGTCATCAAAAACGTATTTTACTGTATCTACCTCAGGGCCTCCTACAACGTCAAAACCCATGTTTTGGAAAATTGTTTCTAGCTCTTCCATGGTTTGATTGATAACTGACAGATGTCCTGATTCATACTTATCAAAATGAGCTGTAACGTCAATTTTTTCAGCCTTTATTTTTTCTTTTAATAGCTCGCTTTTAATCGCTTCATTTTTTTCTGATAAAAGCCCTTCTATCTCCTTGCTTGTTTGGTTTATTAATTTTCCTGCACTTGGTTTTTCTTCTTTTGGTAATTTTGCTATTGATTTTTTTAGGTCAGTTATAGTTCCTTTTTTACCTAAAAACTTAATCCTTAGATCCTCTAGACCCTTAAGGCTATCAGCTTTTTCTATTTCAGCCTTAGCTTGGTCTAAAACCTGTTTTAAATTTTCTTCCATTTTTCCTCCAAATAAAAAAATCCGTCCTCTACAAAGGACAGATATATCTCTGCGGTACCACCTTAGTTGATTTATAAATAAATCCGCTCATTACTTTAACGAAAAGTTTACGTATCGACTACTAAATTCATCTCAAAGTTCATCGGTGAATAACCCCAATCTTGACTTAAAAGGCTCTCAACATCCCTTTTTTGCTGTATAAGAATAATTAAAGTCTTTCCGAATCATCACATAAGTCTATTCATAATTATGCTAGAAGCTATAGCTGCGTTTAAGGATTCTATCTCACCTTCCATAGGAATTTTTATAAAGTCATCAGTGATATCTCTCATAGCCTTACTTAGACCATTGGCTTCATTACCTATAGCAAGGATTATTTTAGAATCTTTTTTATAATCTCTTATATCTAGCCCGTCCATATCTGCAGATAGGACCCTGTAGCTAGGTTTTAGTTTTTTTATATCATCATGGGTCTCTTCTCGTATATTTAGCCTAAAGACTGATCCCATTGATGCTCTAAGAGTTTTCTCGTTATAGATATCAACTGTACCTGGCATTAAGATTATATCCCTAAAGTCAAAGGCTTCAGCAGAGCGAACCATAGTTCCAAGATTACCCGGATCGTTTATCCCATCCAAAAGTAAAATCTTAGAAGATGAAATCTCTCCTGCTTCTTTCTTTTTTATAACAGCTCCTATCCCGTCAGGGCTTGCCATAGATGATAATCTATTAAAAAGTGCTTCACTAAAAACAAGCGTTTTATGACTTGTTTTATAGTCTACGCCCTCTTTTAAAAAAATAAAATCTATATCAGCAGATGAAGCTATAGCCTCATCTACTAATTTTCTAGATTCTATTATAAATGAATTTTCTTTGTCTCGATACTTTTTCATCTTAAGCTTATTTATAAACTTAAAATTTTGATTTGATACCGATTCTATAATCATTTAGTTTTTACTTAGCAGCTTCTACTAATTTAGCAAATTCTTCTGGATTGTTTACTGCAAGTTCAGCTAGCATCTTTCTGTTGATATCGATGTTTGCTTTCTTTAGGCCACCCATAAGTTTTGAGTATGTTGTACCATTAAGTCTTGCTGCAGCATTGATTCTTGCGATCCAAAGTTTTCTAAAATCTCTTTTTCTGTGTTTTCTACCAATGTAAGCATAAGATAGAGATTTCATTACAGCTTGGTTAGCTGTTTTGAATAGAAGACTTTTGGAACCGTAATAACCCTTTGCTTGTTTTAATACTTTTTTATGTCTTTTTTTTGCGTTTACTGCTCTTTTTACTCTTGCCATCTATATCCTCCTATGCATTAATTAGCTTTTTAACGTTTTTGTATACAGATTTATCAACTTCTGCAGGTTTTCTTAGTCTTCTTTTTCTATTTGGTGATTTCTTAGCTGTTAAGTGTCCTTTATAAGCTTTTCTTCTCATGATTTTGCCAGAGCCTGTTACTTTAAACCTCTTAGCAGCTGCTCTTTTGGTTTTCATTTTATTTTTTGCCATCTTATTCTCCTTTTTTATCATTTGGTTCTAGAAACATAACAAGTGATCTGCCTTCCATTTTTGGCTTTTTATCAATCTTGCCATAATCATCTAGCATAGCGTTAAACTTATCCATTAATTCGTATCCAAGTTCTTTTCTGCCAAGCTCTCTACCACGGAATCTAATGGAAATTTTTACTTTATCCCCGTTGTTTAAGAATTTTTTGGTTTGATTTGCCTTGGTTTTTAAGTCGTTATCTTCAATCTTTAAAGAAAATCTTGTCTCCTTAAGTTGAGCGTTCTTTTGTTTTTTCTTATTATCTTTTTCTTTTTTCTCTTGATCATATTTGAACTTACCATAGTCCATAATCCTTGTTACAGGTGGCTTTGCCTTTGGGCTCATAAGTACAAGGTCAAGCCCTCTCTCATCAGCCATACCTTGGGCATCTCTTAGAGATGTGATACCAACTTGGTTACCATTTTCATCGATTAGTCTTACTTGACTAGCTCTAATTTCATCATTGATTCTTAAATCTTTTATAGTTATACCTCCAATGTATTGTATAAAAAAAGCGGGCACAAAGTACCCGCAAATAATCTATCATAAAAATCTTATTAATAAATCTTATTAACCTAGAAACTTATGTCGCTAGGTGAGTTTGGGTACTTCTTTCTTGTTTACATGTAACATAATACTAGTAAATTCGCCTAATGTCAAATCTTTTTTAAAACTTTGACTCGGTTAAACTTATATACTAATCTAGTTTAAAAAATCCAACTCCCAATAGGCCAGGACCCGTGTTTGCTCCAAGGGTTGGGGAAATTTGTCCTTCCTTATAAATTAGGGCATTTTCTATTAGATCTTTTAGTTTTTCCTTTAAAGTTTTAAAGCCTTCTGGATAATCACCTTGAGCTATGAAAAAGTAATATTCTTTCACACCTTCTATGTTTTTTCTTACAACCTTTTCAATCTGTTTTAGGGTTCTTTTTTCGCCTCTGGCAATCTTTTCTATAGAAAACCCTCCTTCTGGCGGATCTGTTTTTATTATAGGTTTAACTGATAGGGCATCACCAATCTTACCAAAAGTCTTAGGCACCCTACCTCCTTCTACTATATACTTATAAGTATCTATTGTAAAAAATACCTTAGAATCATAAATTTTCGCCTCAAGCTTTTTGCAAATTTCATCAAAGCTTAAGCCCTCATCTATTAGTTTTTTTGCATAGCTTGCATAAAAGCCCTGGGCGAGGGTTAAATTTCCAGTATTAAAGGCATAAATTTCTAAGCCTTCTACTTCTGCAAGCCTGCATGCATTGTAGGTTCCAGAAAATTTATTGCCTATATTGATACAAATAACTTTATTATATCCATCATCTCTCACCTTTTCCAAAAGCTCGTTTATATCTCCTGGTGAAGGCATGGATGTCTTAGGGAGTTTTTCATGGGTCTTTATCCATGTATAAAAATCTTCAGGACTAATATCTATCCTATCCTTTAAAAACTTGCCATCTAAATTTACATATAATGGCAAGTAATAGAACCCCTCTTCCTTTATATAGTCAAGACTTAAATCACTGCCTGAGTCGACTAAAATAGCTATCTTTTCCATTATATCTCCTTGTACTTATCTATCACTAATTTAGTATATAACTTCGTAAATAGGGAAATAGTCAGGTAGTAAAGGACCTTGTCATGGTGGTCTGAAAATTCATAATTTATACTTATACTTCCCACATCCTCACCTGTCAAGATATCCCTCCTTACTTGGTTAAATATATTTTCAAAGTTTTCATAAACTTCTTTAAGGCCAAAAGTTGACATCTCTATGTCAATACCCCTAGCCAGATCCTCTATGGTAATCACTTGCTTAAAAATAGATATTACTATCAGCTGGGCTATGGCAGACCTATAGTACTTTTTCTTTTTAGGCTTATCTATATAGCCTAATTTTACGTAGTTATTTACCATAGATGAAGTAATTACATTATTATCTACTACATAAAAAGGTTTTAAAACTTCTCTAAGAAAATTTAAAAGTTCTTCTTTGTAGATGCCATCGCCAGGAAGCTCTTCCCAACTAGGTAGACTAATACTTTCTAATTCATAAATTTTACTAATCATACATACCTCGTATTATACCTCTATCTAGTTAGTAATACTAGATGATTAATGGCGATTTATTTCAATTTCTATATTCTCATTAGTCTTACTAATTGATCTAATATCTGTAGTTGTATCCTTATAAAGCCTCTTAAAGTCAAGACTCTTTTCTTCAACATCTCCAATTTTTGTAGGAAATAAAATCTGACTTAAAGAATCGTGAATTATCTTACCTAAATAGGCGTAAGAATCTTTATCTAGATTTGTTACAGGCAAGAAAATTATATCTGGTTTTTCAAAGTCAAGCTCATCTAGTAAATTCAGGTACCTATCACCATCAACTTTTCTAAAATCGATAGATCCTCCGTAAAAGATAAGTAGGGAGTCAAGCTCAATCAAAAAACCTAATTTTTTACCGTCAAGAGAAAAAGTTTTAACATAAACATCTTCTCTGCCGTAATTAAGCCTTAAAGCCTTATCTTCTCCCAGAAGATATACATTATCTCTTTTATATAGTTTTTTTAACTCCTTCATACCAAACTCGTCTTTATCAAGGTAAATAATATTATCCTGGTACTTAAGCTTACTGATATTTTTATTCAAAACATAAAAAAGAGACTTTAATTTACCTAGGTTAAAAATATCGTCCGTAAAAAAACGCCCATCCTTATCTGATGCAAAGAATATAACGTGTTTACTTTCAGGTATATCAAGAAGCCCCTCAGCATAATCAAAGACTAAGAAATAATCTCCGTACTCTAAGCTGTAGCAAGAGTCATAAATATAATTTACAAGTACTTTTTCACTCATCGTATCTCCTTAGATTTTTTATACCCATTATTACAATTTTTATTATTCAAGTATAATTATTCTTGAGGTGATTTTATGAAAAAAGAAATTAAAACTAATGCAATGAGATATCTCGAAACTTTAAATATAGAATATGAACACATAGATTATGAACTTGACCATGACTTTGTTTCATCTGTAGACCTATCTGAAGAAGGCAATGCAGATATAAACACTATCTTTAAAACCCTAGCAACAGAAAGTAAGGAGGGTGATGTTTATATCCTAGTTATAAACGGAGCCGATGAAATAGATTTTAAAAAAGCTGCGAGAGCTATTGGAGTAAAAAGCCTATCCATGCTTGCCCTAAAAGACCTTAAAAAAACTGTGGGTTATGAAAGGGGAGCCACAACACCCCTTGCTCTTAAGAAAGATTACCCAGTTTTTATCGACCAAAGGGCTAAGGATATGGATTTTATCAAGGTATCTGCAGGTAAGGTTGGCCACAGCTTAAAGATAAAGCCTGAGGATTTACAAAAAGCTACCAAGGGCACCTTTGCTGATTTGATCCAATGATTTTAACTAAGGTTCAAAACGGTAGACAAACTTGCTTTGAAATAGAAAGCGGTTATACCCTTAAAAAAGTATCCGAAAATGAAAGTCAACTTAGAGATTGCTTTTACTTAAAAATTCAAAATGACCCTGACAACTATAAATTAAAACTTCTTGTAATTCTCTCTCCTATCTTTATAGCTTCTTTTGATAATGGTGATTTTAAGCTTCAATTTCTTAAAAAAACCATAGATAATTCCAAATACCCTTACGGCCTATATCCTAATTTTTTCGAAAATTTTAATAAGGAAACTTACCTAAGAGAACACAAGGCAGAAGATAAATTCAGGATTGGGGAAGATATATGGTTGAATGACGATGGAACTATTGATTTTTTTCTAAATCCCCTTCCAAAACCTTACCTTATATCTCTTATAGCTATGGTAGACTCTCTAATAGAAGATGAAAAAAATAGAAAAACCCTTCTAACCTACTTTGATAAAATGCGAGATGATATAGTTATAAATGGCAGAAGGTCAATTTTAGCCAACGGCATCCAGGCTTTTTATCTAAACAAGTATGTAGTAGTGTGGATGCTTGATTTCTTTGACTTTATAAAAGAAAATAAGGCTGACGCTTTAAGCTTTCTTGATCCAATCATGGGTCTAATAAACGAGCTAAAAACGCCAGCAATTCTTAAATAAGATTTAAAAGTGAATCATAAGATTCATTGGATAAATATTTTGGGGCCACATCTAAAACGGTGATGGCTCCTTTTTTACCCTCCTCACTTAATCTATAAAGGGCCCTGACATAGGCTAGGTCTACTGCTGCAGTAAAATCGGGATTAGATTTTAAATCCAAGGAAAATTCCATAAGAGCATCCCCATCTCCGCTTGCCTTGCCCCTTCTTATTACATGACCTCCGTGAACCATAGACTTGTGGTTTTTATCAAGGTCTTCCTGGCTTATAAAATGGACATGAGTTTCATAAGGCTTAAAATAATCAGGCATAGATTTGATTTTTTCTTCTATTTCTCTATCATTTGCCCCATCCTCGATAACCGCATAAACTTCTCTGAGGTGAGCCTTAGGACTAACAAAGTCAAAGTCTTCGCCATTTCTTATTTTCTCTAGTATTTCTTCCTTTGGTATTGTATACTGGGTAGCATCAAGGACTCCTTCGATGGACCTAACAGCTGCAGAGTGACCCTGGCTTACTCCCCTGCCCCAGAGGGTAAAAGATTCTCCTTCTGGAAGAATGGCTTGGCCGATAATCCTATTTAATGAAAATAAACCCGGGTCCCAACCTGTAGATATTAGAGCAAGTTTGCCATTTTTCTTGCCAATCTTATCCATCTTTTCATAATAGTCTTTAATCTTGCCGTGGTTATCAAAGCTATCTAGGGTATTAAAGTTTTTTAAAAGCTCTGGTCCTTGGCTTAAGATATCCTTATCCGATGAACCACACAAAATAAGTAGGTCTATCTCATCCTTGTATTTTTCTATATCTTCTAGGGGTCTATAGTGGTCCAGGTCTAACTTTCTTCTAGAAAATATTCCCGCAACTTCCATATCAATAGTCGCATCAATTCCTTTTTTTACTGATTTTCCTAAATTTCCAAAACCAACTATTCCTACTCTAATCATTTTCTCCCCTTATTATATCTTTAAAATCATACCTGCCTGGTTTCTTTCCTTGTAAAAAACTTGCAGCCTTCAATGCTCCGTTGGCAAAGATTTTTTTAGATGCTGCTTGGTGCTTTATTTCTATAGTTTCATCAAGACCAGCTAAAATTAACCTATGCTCACCGACAATGCTACCTGCCCTTATTGATGAAATCCCAACTTCATTTGGATTTCGCCTATCATCATGGCTAAAGTTTCTCATTTTCTTAACTAATTTACCATCACGACCCTTATTTACCCCATCAAAAATCATATTTGCCGTTCCTGAAGGGTTATCTTTCTTTTTGTTGTGGTGGCTTTCTACTATTTCTATGTCAAAGTCTTTTAGAGCCTTAGCTAATTTTTCCGCAAGGTCTACCATTACATTAATACCAAGAGAATAATTTCCTTCTTGAATAAAAGCGACACTTGACCTAAGTTTTTCAATTTTAGCTAGGTCTTCTTCTGTATAACCAGTTGTAGCAAAAACTACTGGGTAAGATTTTTCTTTGGCAAAGGCAATAAGGTCATCTAAGAGATATCTTGAAGAAAAATCTATAATCACATCCCCCTCTTCTTTTATATCAGTAAACTTATCATAAATTGAAAAAGCTTGAGAATTATCTGCTTTATCTGCAAGACCTGCAACTATCTTGTAATTATCATTTTCTTCAACTAAATCTGCTATAGTTCTACCCATAGCTCCGGTTGCTCCAATTAAAATTATTCTTAACATAAGTTAAATTCCTTTAGATGCTTTTCTAAAATCTCTAGTGTACTATCTGTTGCCCTTGTAAGAGGAAGTCTTAGTTCGTTTTGGCAAAGACCCATTAGGCTAGAAGCCGCCTTTACTGGCACTGGGTTTACCTCTGTAAATAAATCCTTGATTAAATCAAAATTTTTTAAGTGTAAGTCTCTTGCCTTGTCACTATTTCCATTTTTAAAATACTCATAAATATCGTGATTTTCCCTTGGCATGATGTTAGCAAAGACAGATATTGACCCATCAATACCAAGAGCTAGCATAGGAAGGGTTAGGTTGTCATTACCTGAATAAATCCCAAAATTTTTTGGCAAGACTGTCACTAATTTTGCTGTATAGTCAAGATCTCCACTCGCATCTTTTATACCAACTATATTTTCTATCTCTGCTAATCTCACAACAGTTTCAAGGTCAATAGATACATTAGTCCTTGATGGAACTGTGTATAAGATAATTGGCAGGTCAGTACTTGCTGCTATAGTCTTAAAGTGTTGGTAAAGACCTTCTTTGGTGGCCTTGTTGTAGTAAGGAGTCACTAGCAAAAGACCGCTAAGACCCTTTATTTCACTTACTTTTTTAGAAAAATCTTCACTAGCCTTAGTATTATTTGAGCCAGTACCAGCTATTACAGGTATTTTTCCTTGGACTTTTTCAACAGTATATTTTATCAGTTCATATTTTTCTTCTTCACTCATAGTTGCTGCCTCGCCCGTGGTTCCGCAAACAACTATAGCATCAGTTTTATTTGCCAAGTGAAAGTCTAAAATTTTATCATAAGCCTTATAATCAATATTTAGATTTTCATCAAAGGGCGTAATTACAGCTACTGCTGATCCCGTAAAAATCATCATAACTCCTTTGCTAAAAGTTCTGCTATCTCAACTGCATTAAGGGCTGCACCCTTTCTTATATTATCGGCTACACACCAAAGATTTAGGCTATTGTCATCTGAGAAATCTCTCCTAATCCTACCAACAAAGACTTGATCCTTGCCGCTTGCTGTAGCAGGCATTGGGTAAACTTCCTTATTTATATCATCTTCTATAACAAGATTTTCTGTCTTAGCCAAAACTTTTTTAATGTCTTCAAGTTCAAAATCTTTTTTAAGCTTTAGGTTTATAGAAACCCCGTGAGAGTTAGATACTGGAACCCTTATAGCTGTGGCAGTAATTTTTATATCATCATCTCCTAGAATCTTCCTAGATTCGTTAACCATCTTCATCTCTTCCTTGGTATAGCCATTATCTAGGAAGGAGTCAATTTGAGGAATCATATTATCATAGATTTTATACTTCCAGTGGTCATTTTTCTTCTCATAAAGATCTTCAAGGGCCTTTTCACCTCCACCAGAAACAGCCTGGTAGGTATTGTAGATGATTCTTTCTATCCCATACTCTTTATAAATATTTGCTATAGCTAGGACAGACTGAATAGTAGAACAGTTTGGGTTTGCTATAAGCATATCGTCTTTTTTTATATGACCAGGGTTTACTTCTGGAATCACAAGTGGAACACCCCCATCCATTCTAAAGCATGATGAGTTATCAACGACTTTTATATTATTTTTGATAGCCAAAGGCACGTATTTTTCTGATGCAGATCCACCTGCTGCAAATAATGCAAGGTCTATCTCTCTATCATCAAAAGAATCTTCCTTCAATTCTTCAATTACTACTTTTTTATCTTGAAATTCTATTTCTTTACCAGCTGACTTACTTGAAGCAAAGGCAAAAAGCCTATCAACAGGGAAATTTCTTTCTTCTAATATTTCTCTAATCTTACTTCCAACTAGTCCACTTGCTCCAACTACTGCTACATTTACCATTTTATTCTCCTTTGTATGTTAAATCTTTTTTGATTAAATCTTCTAAACTTTCTCTTTTTACTGCAAGATAATCCTTGCCATCTTCAACAAAAACCACAGCCGGTCTTAAAATCTTGTTATAATTTGAACTCATAGCCAAAGAGTAGGCCCCAGTATTTTCTATGGCTAAAATATCTCCTCTATTTGGATAAGGAAGGTCGGTTTCTTCTATAAGGATATCTCCCGATTCACAAAGTTTGCCACCTACCCTAAATTTTTCCTTGATTTTATCATCAATCCTATTTGCTAAAAGAGCATCATATCTCGCCCCATAAAGACTTGGCCTTATATTATCAGCCATGCCTCCGTCTACAAAAACTAGGGGGAGGCCTTCAAGGGTGTATTTGACACTACCAACACTATAAAGGGTCGTTCCCGCCTGATTAACCATGGACCTGCCTGGTTCTATACCAACATTTTTTATAGCAAGGTCATAGGCTCTTATCTTTTCTTCGATAATGTTTGCAAAATCTTTTAAAAATTTCTCTAGGTCAAAATCCCTATCATCCTTACTTTGTCTAACCCCAAAACCTCCGCCAAGGTTTATATGGCTGAAATTTTTTTTAGTTTCTTCTTCCATTTTTTTTGTAAAGTTAAATAAAATCTCAGCTTCTTCTTCAAAAAATCCTACCTCCATAACCTGACTACCTATATGGGCGTGAAAACCGAGTAAGTTTACAAATTCACTTTGAACCATTTCCTCGATATAGGTTCCTATTTTTTCATCTCTGATATTTATCCCAAACTTAGAATCTGAGTTTGAAGTTTGGATATATTTATGAGTTGAGGTTTTGACATCCGGATTAATCCTCAATAGGCAATCCATATTCTCGCCCATTTTCTTTAGAATTTCTTCTAAGAAGATAAATTCCTCGTAAGAATCTATAACTATCGTTCCAATCTTATTTTCTATAGCAAAAATAAGTTCTTCTTTGGTTTTGTTATTACCATGAAGGTGGATTTTTTTAGGATCAAAACCCGCCTTTAAGGCTATATAAATCTCTCCAAGAGAAACTGTATCTAAATAAAGACCTTCGTTTTTTAAAAGTCCCAATAGGTATAAGGTTGAAAAAGACTTTGAGGCAAAACTTACCTCACTAGCAAAGACTTTAGATTTAAAGTTTCTAGTAAAGACCCTAGCAGTCTCCCTTATTAATTTTTGATCATATATGTATAGGGGCGTTTTATATTTATCCCTTAATTTTTTTACTGAGACTCCTCCAATATGGAGCATCCCTCCTATATTTTTATAGTTTTTCTCTAGCATATATCCTCCATATGAAAAAAACCATGGGCAAAAGGCCCATGATTTTCCTTTCGCCTGACTTAGCAAGTACTCCAGCAAGCTTTGGCAAAACTTGCTGACAATCATAGACCTCTTAAACCTATGACCAATACCATGTATTTCGGCGATTATACCTTTCGAATCCTACTAATTATAACCGCAACCCCTTAACTAAATCCAATTTTCTTTATTTATTAATGAGTCTATCATTTTTTGGCATCTTTGTCAAATTTCCAAAAATTTTTTATTCAGTCAATTTTATTTTAATACAAATTATAGTATAATAAAGCCAATTAGGAGATTGATATGAATAAAACAGCTAAATTTGGAGGTACTTCTGTAGCCTCAGCCAGTCAAATAAAAAAAGTAGGACAAATCATAAAAGATGATAAGGATATAAGGGCCATAGTAGTTTCTGCACCGGGCAAAAGATTTAAGGCAGATATCAAGGTTACCGACCTATTAATAAGTCTTTTTGAAGAATATAAGTCACAAAGCCCATCTTATATAAAAACCTTGGATATGATTATCCTAAGGTACACAGAAATTTCTGAAGTCTTAGGACTTGATAAAAGTCTAGTAAATTCTTTTAAAGAAATTCTCTTAGGATTTTTAACTACTATTAAAGATGAATATTACCTTAAAAACGCCATTAAATCTTCAGGTGAAGACTTTAACGCCAGGCTAATTGCAGCCTACCTAAAAAAAATCGGCCTAAAAGCAAAATACTTTTCACCAAAGGATTTGGGCATAGTTCTTGAATATAGTCTTGAAGATGTACATATTTTAAATAAAACTTATGAAAATATTAGTAAATTTAAAGATAGTGAGGAAATTTTGGTTATCCCTGGATTTTATGGTTACAGCCAAGAGGGAAACAGACTTACCTTTTCAAGGGGAGGGTCAGATATTACTGGAGCCATCGTAGCTAGGGGGCTTTCATGCGATATTTACGAAAATTATACAGATATGACCTATATTTACTCGGCAAACCCTTCTTTATTCAAAAACCCAGCACCGATTAAAAATATTTCCTATGCTGAGATGAGAGAGCTCTCCTATAACGGTTTTGAAATCTTCCAAGAAGATGCGGTAGAGCCCCTTCTCGATACCAACATTGAAATCCACGTCAAAAATACTAATAAGCCAACAGAAGGCGGCACCATAATTTCTCAAACTAGAACAGATATCGATAAAAATCCTATCATAGGCATGAGTGATGTAGGAGATTTTACCTCCTTTAAACTAACCGAGTATCTGATGAACAGGAAGGTAGGTTATATTAAAAACGTCCTAGATATCTTCCAATATATGCACATACCTGTAGAGCATATCCCCACTTCTATAGACTCCGTTTCCATCCTTGTTAGGAGTGAATACATGGGAGATTCTTCAAAAAAATCATCCATAGTAAATGCTATAAACAATTCCTTTGACCTTGATGAGCTTGTTATGGATGACTCATTAAAATCTATAGCCATTGTTGGTGAAGGTCTTAGAAATCAAATGACTAAGGCTCTTTACCTTATTTCTGAAGTACTAAATACTAATAATATAAAAATTGAATATATAATCCAAGGAGCATCCAATAATTCGCTTTTTATTTTAATAAATAAAAAAGATGAAGAAATTTGCCTAAGATCTCTTTATAAGGCAATTTACGAAGATAGACTTCTTGAAAAATAAATCTACTAAAAACCAGAGCAAGGACTAAGTTCCGCCCTGGTTTTAAAGTCTCTTTGTAAAATCGTGTCGGCATAAGTAAATGAAACTTCTGTCATCACGATTTATTATAGATCCTTTTAAACTTATTTTTCTGTAATATAAAAGATTGGCCAAAACAAGTTCAGCCAATCTTTTATTAAATTTCATTATTTTTTAGTTTTTCTTCTATTTTCTTAGCTTCTTCTTTTTCTTCTTCAGAGAAAGTAGGATATTGAGGGTTTATTTTTTCTAAAGTTTCAATCAAAGCCATGGTTGCAATTTTTCTAGCAAGCCAAGGATTATCAGCGGGTAGCGCATACCAAGGTGCCGTTTCGCTAGATGTATTGTTTAACATTTCCTCAAAGGCTTTTTGGTATTTGTCCCAATTTTTCCTATCATCTATATCAGAGAAAGAGAACTCGTGATTTTTGTCCATATTTTCTAGTCTATCAAGTAACCTCTGTCTTTGAACATCTTTTGACATATGAAAATATAATTTTAAGACTGGGAATCCATTATCATCCATGTATTTCTCAAAATTATTTATATGCTCATACCTTTTTTCCCAAAGATTAGGATCTTCTCTTATTTCTTCTGGCAAGTGACCTAGGGTGTCGTATATCTTAGGAGCTATGATATCTTCATAATAAGATCTATTTAAAATAGCTATTTCTCCCCTTTTTGGAAGTCCTTCGTGCATACGCCACAAATAGTCGTGTGCATTTTCTTCACCAGAAGGTTTACTAAAGGATGTATTCTTGAGTCCTTGTGGAAGCAAGTTTGAGAAAATATATTTAATAATTTCATCTTTTCCTGCAGCATCCAAAGCCTGAAGTACAATTAATACTCCACGTTTAGATTCTGCAAACAATCTATTGTGTAGGTCGTTGAGCTTAGGAATCAAATCATCAAACAGTTCTTTTTTTATGTCTTCTTCTTTTTCTTCACTTACAAGCTTTGTTTCAAGTTCTCCTATATCTATTTTATATCCGTCAATTTTAAAATAATCTTTTTTTCTCCTACTTTAGTTTCAAAGTGAATAGCTATTTGTTAGATTTTCTCCAGATACCAAGTTTTTCTGCTTCTTTTATTAACTCATCTCTATTGTCTGGATGGGCAAGACTAATTAAGGCTTCTGCTGCTTGCCAGGTTGTTAGACCCTTAAAGTTTACAATACCCTGCTCTGTAGCTATATAGTGGGTATTGCTTCTTACTGCTGTAGCTTGGGTGCCTGGGGCAAAGGTTGGAACGATATTTGAAATTCTCTTTCCTTCCTTGTTTACTCTTGAAGATTTAAGGGCTATAAAGGACCTTCCTCCCTTAGACCTGTAGGCACCTAGTACAAAGTCAAGGGCACCGCCTGCTCCAGATATGTGTCTTGTTCCTGCTGATTCTGCTGAAATCTGACCCCAAAGGTCAACTTCAAGAACTGTATTTATAGATACATAGTTATCGTGGGCTGCAATTACGTCTACGTCGTTAACATAGGAAACAGGTGCTGCCATTAATTCTTCATTTCCATCCATATAGTCATACATTTCCTGGCTACCTACTGCAAAGGCATAGGTTTGTCTACCAGAGTTGATATCTTTCTTCTTGCCTGTAATTCTTCCAGCTTTTGCCATTTCCATAAAGCTATCTACATACATTTCAGAATGCACTCCAAGATCTTTTAGGTCTGACTTTGCAATCTGGCTTCCTATAGCATTTGGAAGACCACCTATACCTAATTGAAGGGTGTCCCCATCCCTTAGGTTGTCTACTACGAACTTGGCTACTTGGATTTCTTCATCACCGAATTTTGCGCTTGGTAGGGTTATCATATCATAATTGCTTGATTCATAAACATAGTCTACATCCTTAATATTGATATAATTTCTAAAACCACCAAGGGCAACCGGTACATTTTCGTTAACCTCTAAAACAACTTTTTCTGAATTTTCAAAAGAAGTCATAGCATGGGATGCTGAAAGTCCGAAGTTAAAGTTACCGTGCTTATCCATTGGTGAAACCTGGATGACTGATACTGCTGCCTTTGGTGCATTTTCTGCTATATACCTTTCTATTTCTGAATACTTAATAGGAATAAAAAAGGCACCGTACTTATTGTTATTGATTAGGTTTCTTTCAGGTCCTGTTGAGTGCCATGAGTGGTAGACAAAGTGCTCACCTGAGCTATCTGCTTGGCCTATTTCAAGATTGTAAGGTACGACTCCTGATCTTACCTTGACATCCTTAAGTTCATCCACCCTTGCTGCTAGGGCCTTGTCAAAGTCTTTTGGTACTAAGGCTCCCCAGCCCATTTCTACCCAGTCGCCATTCTTAACCAGGCCTGCCGCTTCTTTTACAGTGATTAATTTTTCTTCATAAATTTTTTTAAAATCCATATTTTCCCCTTTATAATATCGTTTTCTTAAGATATTATTTATTACCCATAATTGAAAATTATTATCAATCTTTACTAAATATCTTAAAATTTTTTTGGAAATTTACAAAAAAAGCATGCAGATAAGAGTTACCTGCATACCTTAAAATTTATCTTATCTTTCTACTACAACTGCAGTACCCATACCGCCACCTATACAAAGTGTTGCGATACCTTTTTTAGAGTCTCTTTTTTGCATTTCATAAAGAAGTGTTGTAAGGATTCTTGCACCTGATGCACCTACTGGGTGACCAAGTGCTATCGCTCCACCGTTTACGTTAACTATATCTGTATTAAGACCTAGGTCTTTGATTACTGATAGAGCTTGAGCTGCGAATGCTTCGTTAGCTTCGATTAGATCTATATCTTCAAGAGTTAAGTTAGCTTTTTCTAGAGCTTTTCTAACTGTTGGGATTGGGCCTGTACCCATGATTGCTGGGTCAACACCTTCTGTAGCGTAGCTTACGATTGTTGCAAGTGGAGTTACGCCAAGTTCTTTAGCTTTTTCTTCACTCATAACAACTAGAGCTGCAGAACCATCGTTAAGACCAGATGCGTTAGCTGCTGTAACACTACCGCCATCTCTCTTAAATGCTGGTTTAAGTTTAGAGATTCCTTCAGCTGTAACGCCTTCTCTGATGTGTTCATCAGTATCAACAACTGTTACATTGCCTTTTCTATCTTTAACTTCTACTGGAACTATTTCGTCTTTAAATCTTCCTTCTGCTCTTGCTTTTTCAGCTCTATTTTGGCTCATTGCAGCAAGTTCATCTTGTTCTTCTCTTGTTAGACCGTATTTTTCAACGATATTTTCAGCTGTCATACCCATGTGGTAGTTGTTAAATGCATCCCAAAGACCGTCTTTGATCATTTCATCGACAACTTTTTTATCTCCCATTCTAGCTCCCCATCTTTCATCTGTTAATAAGTATGGAGCGTTAGACATTGATTCTGTACCACCAGCTACAACTATGTCAGAATCTCCTGCCATAATCATTTGAGCTGCAAGTGATACACTTCTAAGACCTGAACCACAAACGATGTTTAGAGTCATTGCTGGTTTTTCTTTAGGGATTCCAGCTCCGATAGAAATTTGTCTAGCTACGTTTTGTCCAAGACCTGCTTGAAGTACGCAACCAAATACCATTTCATCTACATCTTCTGGTTTGATTCCTGCTCTGTTGATTGCTTCTTTAACTGCTGTAATACCTAAATCTTGAGCGCTTACTGATTTTAATGCTCCGCCGTATGATCCTACAGGTGTTCTTGCTGCACTTGCTATTACTACTTTTCTTGTCATAATTTCTCCTTTTATTTCTCTATATATTTATCTTATTTGCTGTAATCGTAGAAGCCCTTGCCTGTTTTTCTACCAAGGTCTCCAGCTCTTACCATTTGTCTTAGAAGTGGGTTTGGTCTATATTTACTATCGCCAAATTCATTATAAAGAACTTCCATAATAGCTAAACATGTATCAAGACCGATTAAGTCACCTAGCGCAAGAGGTCCCATTGGGTGGTTTGCACCAAGTTGCATACCCTTATCAATATCTTCTACACTTGCAAGACCATCAGCTAATACGCCGATACCTTCGTTGATCATTGGGATAAGAAGTCTATTTACAACAAATCCTGGTCCTTCTTTTACTTCGATTGGTTGTTTGCCTAGATCTTCTGCAAGTTTAAAGATTGTTTCGTTTGTTTCATCTGATGTGTGTAGGCCTCTTATTACTTCAACTAGTTTCATAACTGGAACTGGGTTAAAGAAGTGCATACCAATAACTTTATCTGCTCTGTTTGTAGAAGCAGCAATGTCTGTTATTGAAAGTGAAGATGTGTTTGAAGCAAGGATAGCTCCTTCTTTTACAACTTCGTCAAGTTCTTTAAAGATTTCTTTTTTAAGCTTTGGATTTTCTGTAGCAGCCTCGATTACGATATCACAGTCAGCTAAATCTTTAACTTCTGTTGTGTAAGTAATGTTTGCTAAAGCTTTTTCTTTATCTTCTTCAGTCATTCTTTCTTTTGATACATTTCTACCATAAGATTTTTCTATTCTTGCCTTGCAAGCTTCTAGAAATTCATCTTTGATATCTCTTACTACAACTTCGTATTTTTTAGCAGCTGTTTCTACGATGCCGCCACCCATGATTCCTGAACCGATTACACCTATTTTCATTAAATATCTCCTTTATTTATTTTCAAAATCTGCTTTACCCTTATTGATAAAAGCATTCATTCCAGTTTTTTGATCTTCTGTTGAGAAGGTTAAGGCAAATAAGTTTTCTTCTACCTTAAGTGCGCTGTCCATATCTACTTGACCACCAACATTTATTGCTTCTTTAGAAGCTCTAACTGCGACCGGTGCATTAGCTGCTATTTTTTCAGCAAGTTTGTTTACTGTTTCTTCAAGTTTGTCAGCTTCTACTACTTCTTGAACTAAGCCAATTTCATAAGCCTTGTCAGCTTTGATGTTTTTAGCTGTATAGATTAGGTATTTAGCGTATCCTGGACCTACTAGTCTTTGAAGTCTTTGTGTTCCTGCAAAACCTGGAGTGATACCTAGACCTACTTCTGGTTGGCCAAATAGTGCCTTATCGCTTGCGATTCTAAAATCACAGCTCATTGCGATTTCACAACCACCACCTAGGGCAAAACCATTGATAGCTGCTATAACTGGTATTGGTAGGCTTTCAAGCTTTCTAAATACTGAAAGACCCTTATAACCAAATTCTTTAGCCTCTATTGGTGTAAGAGTTGACATTTCTTTTATGTCAGCACCTGCAACAAAGCTTCTGCCTTCACCTGTAAGTATAGCTACCCTAAGATCCTTGTTAGCTCTTACTTCATCTAGAAGTACGTTTAGTTCATCAAGAACTTCTGAGTTAAGTGCGTTTAAAGCCTCTGGTCTGTTTATTGTTATTTTTGCTATATGACCATTAACTTCGTATTTTACAGTTTTGTAAGTCATTCATCCCCCTTAGAATTAAATCTTTTACAAATGTTTTCTTGGTACAAACCCTTCATAAGTTTTATACCCAATTTCTATCTTATACTTATATTATAACAGTTGATATTTTTTTGTCAATCTATTTTGTGTAAATTTTAACAAATTTTTAAAAACAATTTCCTTAAGTTTTTAAAGCAAATTCCCTGCTACATATACAAGAAAAACCACTATTTAATTAAATAGTGGTTTAATTTTAATCTCAGCCTTTTCTTGCGTTAATCTTTTCTATAAGAGCTGGTACAACTTCAAATAAGTCGCCAACTATACCATAGTCTGCTACGTCAAAGATAGGCGCATCTGGGTCTTTATTTATAGCAATTATTGTATCTGATGCATTTATACCAGCTAAGTGTTGGATAGCTCCAGAAATACCTACTGCTATATATACCTTTGGTGCTACAGTTTTACCTGATTGACCAACTTGGTGAGAGTGAGAAATCCATCCTGAGTCTACTAGAGGACGAGATGAACCTACTGTAGCATCAAGAGCTTCAGCTAAGTCTTCTATTAGTTTAAGGTTACTTGAATCACCTAAACCA
Organism: uncultured Anaerococcus sp.; assembly: GCF_937934665.1. Taxonomy (GTDB): domain Bacteria; phylum Bacillota; class Clostridia; order Tissierellales; family Peptoniphilaceae; genus Anaerococcus. The sequence continues at coordinate 9,458 of NZ_CALGYW010000082.1, read as the reverse complement.
CGTCCACCTGATACGATAAATTCAGCACCAACTAAATCTACATCATCCCCCTCATCTCTTGGGATAAAGTCAAGGATTTTAGTTCTTACTTCGCCTGTAAATTCTATATTTTCTTCAATTTCTTCTATATTATCTTTTCTGCCAAAAGCTTCTTTAGGGAATACACCTGGACGTACTGTACCCATTTGTGGTCTTGAGTCTGGGCAAAGAATTTGTGCCATTAGATTACCACCAAAGGCTGGTCTTGTCCATTGTACATTTCCTGTTTCAGCATCAACATCAAGTTCTGTACAGTCTGCTGTAAGTCCTGTGTGAAGTCTTGCAGATACTCTTGGTCCAAGATCTCTACCTTGGTTTGTTGCTCCAATTAAGATTGTATCTGGGCTGTATTTTTCAACAAGTTTTTCTACTGCATTTGCATATACGTCTGTGCTATAATCTTTATATACTTCGCCTTCACAAGTGATTATTTTATCAACGCCGTGATCTTTAACTTCTTCTTTAGCCTTTGATACTTCTTCACCAATGATAACTGCTACTAAATCTCCACCAAGAGTGTTAGCCATATTTCTGCCTGGATTTAATAATTCAAGGCCTACATTTACAGCTGATCCATCTTCTTTAGTTTCAACTAATACCCATAGGTTTTTATTTTCTGACATAGTCCCTCCTTAAATAAGCTTCTTATCAGCTAAAGCTGCAATAAGCTTATCAGCTGCTTCTTCTGCTTCCATATCTTCGAACATTTCTCCAGTTTTTTCAACAGTTGGAGTGTAAGATTTATTTACTCTAGTTGGTGAACCTTTAAGTCCTATAGCTGTTTCGTCTATAGATTCTTTTAGTTCTTCTAAAGTAATTTGTTCGATAGTTGCTTTTTTAGCTTTTAGTTTATTTTTGATCTTTGGATATCTTAAATCTTCATCACCGTATTTTGTAAAGGTAACTAAAGCTGGAAGTGTCATTTGGATGTTTCTTGCTCCACCTTCAACTTCTTGAAGTACTTTAAGTCCTTCATCATTTAGCTCTACTGTGTAACCATATGTTACTTGTGGAAGGTCTAAGTGTTCAGCAAGTTCTGGACCTACTTGGGCAGTATCTCCGTCAATTGCTTGAAGTCCACAAAATACCATGTCAGGTTCGCCTTCTGTTTGGGCTACTTTTTTGATAGCTTCAGATATGATATAAGATGTAGCTAGAGTATCAGATCCACCAAATTTCTTATCTGTTACGAGGTAAGCATTGTCAGCTCCTACTGCTAGACAATCTCTAAGCATTTGATCTGCTTGTGGAGGTCCCATTGAGATTACTGTAATCTTAATTTCTGGATTCTTATCTTTAAGTCTTAAAGCTTGCTCTAGGGCAAATCCATCATAAGTATTAAGGATACTTGGAACGCCTTTTCTAATTAGTGTGTTTGTAACCGGATCAATTTTGATTTCATTTGTATCCGGAACTTGTTTAGCACATACGAATATATTCATATATTATCTCCCTTCGATATTTCTTATCTTAAAAGTGAACCACCAACAACCATTAACATAACCTCTGAAGTTCCTTCATAGATTTCTGTTATTTTGGCATCTCTCATCATTCTTTCTACTTCGTATTCTTTAGAATATCCGTAGCCACCGAATAATTGAACTGCTTTTGTAGTTACATCCATAGCAACCCTTGCAGCTTTTAGTTTAGCTTCTGCAGCTGCAACTGTGTAGCTTTCGCCAGCATCTTTTAATGTTGCTGCTTTGTAAACTAAGTGACGAGCAGATTCTATATCTATAGCCATTTCAGCTAATTTAAATTGTGTGTTTTGGAATTTAGCGATTGGTCTACCAAATTGTTCTCTTTCTTTTACATATTTGATTGCTTTATTTAGTGCACCTTCTGCTATACCAAGTGCTTGTGCTGCTATACCAATTCTACCACCATCAAGTGTTTGCATAGCGTATTTAAAGCCCTTGCTTTCTTCGCCTAATAGGTTAGCTGCAGGTATTCTACAATCTCTAAATACTAATTCCATAGTTGATGAAGCTTTGATACCCATCTTGTCTTCTTTAGCACCAAAGTCAAAACCTGGAGTTCCTTTTTCTACTATAAATGCAGAAATTCCTTTTGTACCTTGTGTTTTATCTGTCATAGCAAATACTACATAAGTATCAGCATAACCAGCATTTGTTATAAATATTTTTGAACCGTTAAGAACGTATTCATCACCGTCTTTAACAGCTACTGTTTTTTGACCTGAAGCATCTGTACCTGCATCTGGTTCTGTAAGGGCAAATGCACCTAGTTTTTCACCTGAAGCAAGTGGAGTTAAGTATTTTTCTTTTTGTTCTTCATTACCAAATTTATTGATGCAATCAGCACCTAGTGATGTATGAGCTGAAACGATAACACCTGTTGATGCACATGCCTTAGATAGTTCTTCTACACATAGGACATATGTAAGAGTGTCTAGTCCGATTCCACCATATTCTTCATCAAATGGGATGCCAAAGAAACCAAGCTCTTGCATTTTAGCTACGTTTTCTTCTGGGAATTTGTGTTCTTCGTCTATCTCGATAGCTATAGGTGCTACTTCTTTTTCAGCAAAGTCTCTAAACATTGCCTGCATTTCTAATTGTTCTTCAGTTAATTTATACATTTTCTCTCCTTTTAATTTTGACTTTGGATAAATTATCCTAGCTATTTTTAGCCTGATGTTATTATCTTAACAATCATTTCGTCAATTGTCAAATAAAAATCAAAGTTTTTTAAGAAAATCGACTTAAAGCCAATAAAAATCTTTGCACCTTTATTTCAAGGAAGTAAAACATTTGCAAACTATTTCTATAATATGTATATTATACACCATTATAGAATTCTTTTTTACTAGCTTTCGTCTTTATTATACACGATAAATTCCCTTCTTCAAACGTTTTCTAGATTTTCATAAAATTAAAAACATTGCAAATAAAAATTTATTTTTGCACTTTGTTAATTTTTTTGTTATAATGAAAACGTAAACATGAAAATATGAAGCCAATGCTTCTTTTTTCAACTAATTAGGAGGAAATATGACACAATACAATAAGGTTAGTGAAGAAATCATTAACAAACTTAAAGACAGCGTAGAAGGAAAAGTCTTTACAGCTGAAGACATAAACGAAGACTTTTTCCATGATGAGATGCCAATTTACGGTTCTTATGAACCAGAAGTACTTATTGCAGCTAAATCAACAGAAGATGTTTCAAACATAATGAAAATCTGTAATGAAAATAAAATTCCTGTCCTAGCACGTGGTGCTGGATCTGGTCTAGTTGGTTCTGGTGTTGCTATTAACGGCGGCGTTATGATTGACATGCAAGACATGAATGAAATTATCGAGTATGACCTTGACAACCTAGTTGTTAGAGTTCAACCAGGTGTTTATCTTCACGACCTTGCTGAAGATTGTCTAACAAAAGGATACATGTACCCACCTGATCCAGGCGAAAAATTTGCTACCCTTGGCGGTAACGTTGCTACTAACGCTGGTGGTATGAGAGCTGTTAAATACGGTACTACAAGAGATTACGTAAGAGCTATGGAAGTAGTACTTCCAAATGGTGAAATCACTAATTTTGGTGCTGTTGTTTCAAAAACTTCTACAGGTTACTCACTAAAAGACCTAATGGTAGGTTCTGAAGGTACACTTGGTATTATCACAGAATTAACACTTAGAATAGTTCCACAAGCTAAACACACAATTTCTCTAATAGTTCCATTCGAATCACTTGATGAATGTATAGCTACAGTTCCAGTATTATTTAGAGCAAACTTAAAACCACAAGCTATTGAGTTTATGGAAAGAAAGATTATAATCGCATCTGAAAAATACATCGGTAAGGAAACTTTCCCTAAAAATATTGATGGTACTGATGTTAATGCTTACCTACTTGTTACCTTTGATGGTGATAACGAAGATGAAATCGACCTATTAATGGAACAATCAGCTGAACTTCTAGTTGAAAACGGTGCAATTGACGTATTAGTAGCAGATACTCCAAATGCTATAAAAGATGCATGGGCAGCAAGAAGCTCTTTCCTTGAAGCGATTGATAGCCAATACAAACTAGTAGACGAATGTGACGTAGTTGTTCCAATTAACAAAATCGCTCCATTTATTAACTATGTAAATGAAATTGGTGAAAAATATGACTTCGATGTTCAATCATTCGGTCACGCAGGCGACGGTAACCTTCACATCTACGCACTATCTAACGATGAAGAAAATATTGATGAGTTTAAAAAACAAGTTGATAGCTTCTTAGAAGAAGTATATACAAAAGCTTATGAATTTGGTGGACAATTATCTGGTGAACACGGTGTTGGTCACGGTAAACTTCAATACCTAAAAGAATACGAAGGCCAAATCAACACAGACCTTATGAGGGGAATCAAGAAAGTATTCGATCCAAATATGATTCTAAACCCAGGCAAAGTTATATCACCTGAATAAATTAATATTAAAAGCTTTTATAAGCAAAAAAAGACGAGAAATAAAATTCCTCGTCTTTTTAAATACAAGAACAAAAAAGGCAGGTAAAAGATTCTATTCGCTCTCTTACATGCCCTAATTTCAATCAAAAATCATTTCTTTTTTTCTAAAAAATCCAAAATATAGGTTTAAAAGAAATAAACAAAACGCCAAAAAAATTGTTTCATGCGATATATTGCCATACCTGTTTATCATATATAATTGGTCGACAAATACAAGTCCTAGGACTAATGCTATGTATTTAAAAAATTTATCCATGATTAATTTTACCTTTCTTAAATACTATCAAAATCTACAAGTTCTTGGTCCCCTGTTTCCATATTTCTTATAGAAACTTTTCCTTCTTCTTTTTCACTTTGACCGATAATATAGGCATACTTAACCCCTATCTTATCAGCGTAGGAGAATTTTTTCTTTAGTTTACCACCTTCTAGGTAGATATCAGCTCTTTTCCCATTTTCGTGAAGCTTATTTAAGATATCGATAGCATAGAAATTTTCTTCCTCACCCATTGGTATAACAAGTATATCTGTAAGTCTTGATTCTTTTTTATCTACAAGCCCAATTTCTTTTAATTGATAAAATAAACGGGTAAGGCCTATTGACATACCTACACCTGGAAGGGCCTGCTTAGAAAAGTTTGCAGCAAGAGTTTCATAGCGGCCACCCGATGATACAGAGCCGATATTTTCATAGCCATTTATGAAAGTCTCATAAACTGTGCCTGTATAATAATCAAGGCCCCTAGTTATGGATGGATCTATTTTTATATTAGTAGCTGGCACTCCAAGATGAAGCATGTAAGCATAAACAGTTTTAAGCTCTAAAAGACCTTCCTCATAAAGATCATTATCGACAAAACCAGTTAACTTATCTAGTAGGTCTTCATTAGTTAAATTAGAACCTATAAAGGCAAGGATTTTATCAGCTTTTTTGCTATCTACAAGGTCAAGTAGTTCCTTTTTAGTATTATCCATGCCTATCTTATCTTTTTTATCAATTAGTCTTAGGATATCAGTAGTATCTTCTATTTCCAAAGCATTTAAAAATCCATTTAAAAGCTTTCTATTATTTATCCTAAAGGTTACATCTGGTGTATCAAGCTTACTAAAGATTTCGTAGATAACCCTTGGTGGAATGGCGTCGTTTGCAACAGCGAGCTTATTGTGGCCGATTATATCAATATCACATTGGTAAAACTCCCTGTACCTACCCTTTTGGTTTCTTTCACCCCTATAAACCTTGGCTATGTGGTAGCGTTTAAAAGGGAAATTTAAATCAGCAAAGTGTTCAGCAACATACCTTGCAAGGGGAACAGTTAGGTCAAACCTAAGGCTCATATCACGGGTATCTGAGGCTATTTCATAGATTTGTTTTTCAGTCTCTCCCCCACCTTTAGCAAAAAGAATTTCATTTTTTTCAATAACTGGGGTATCTATCGGTAAAAATTGAAATTTCTTATAAGTTTCTTCTATAATATTTTTCATCTTATCAAAGGCCAGCTGGTCTTCAGGTAAAAGTTCCATAACACCAGCAATGGTTGATGGTTTTACAATTTTCATATATCTCTCCTATATCTCTTTAGCTAGCTATATTATACGATATTTTAACAAAGATAAAAGCCCCGGATAAATAAGCTATATTTCTATGATAGAACCTAAATCTACTAGGTGAGTTTCTGGATAGATAGGCTTAATATTTTTCTTTTGGCAAATTTCTTCTATACTTGGATAGGCCTTATGGTTTCTAATATCTCCAGTAAAAATAAGCTTATCTCCTACAAGACCACAGGTACCACCCAAAAATCCTTGGTCAAAACCATCTAGAATTATATCATCGTTTTCAACTAAGCAAATATCTACTTTATTTACAAGAGCTTTATAGATCCCATAATCACTTGTAATTAGTAAGTCTCTAAGTGGTATAAGGGAACACCTAGTATAGCCTTGGTTGACTTTTAGGTGAGAAATTCCTTTTTCTTTAAAGAAATTTTCTATATTTTTTTCAGTAACATCGTTGTGGATATAGAAATCTTTAAATCTTACAACATTATAAAGGGCATCTTTAGGATACCTAAGTCCCACATTTTCTCCACCAATCAGTCTATAACCTTTTAACTTATCTTCATAATAAGAAATAACACTTTTATCTACAATCAAAGTCTTATCGCTGTTTTTAAAGAGAGATAAGTCAGGATGGTCATTTATTCTGGGATCTAAATTTGGATTAGCTATAGTTTCTATAAAAGAAAACCCACTTTCCCTTAAAAAATTTTTAAAATCATCACTTGCCTTATAGGAAATAATTAACATAAAAATCCTCCCAATAAAAAAATCCCCATTGCGGGGATGTATTTGGAGGCGCCACCCAGATTTGAACTGGGGGTAAAGGTGTTGCAGACCTCTGCCTTACCACTTGGCTATGGCGCCTTAATAAAAAATGGAGCGGATGACGAGATTCGAACTCGCGACCCTCGCCTTGGCAAGGCGATGCTCTACCACTGAGCCACATCCGCATATTTATATTATAACACTTTTTTATCTCTTTGTAAAGAGATAAATCAATTAAATTTACCAGCTCTTCTCTCTTAAGCTTACTTTTACATTATATGATAAATTTTCTATCATGTCAAGTCATTTGCAATTTTTTTATAAAAAAGTTATTATTAATATGAGGTGAATCATGTTTGAACTAAAAAATGTAAAATTTCTAGATGTTCTAGATATCCCCTATCTAAAAATAAGAAAGGGAAAGGTGACAGTAATTACCGGTCCATCTGGATCAGGTAAGTCAACACTTTTAAAATTGTTAAATAAAATGTTAAGCCCTACTAGCGGTAATATCTATTACAAGGGCACAGATTTAAAAGAATTTGATAGTATTAAGCTTCGACGAGAAATTCCTATGCTTGGCCAAGATGTAATAAGATTTAGGAAAAATGTAAAAGATAATCTATTACAAGGTCTAATCTTTCAAGAAAGAGACAAAGTTTCCGATGAGATACTAATAAACGCCCTAAAGGCCGTAGGACTTGACATGAAACTTGATACTGATATCGAAAGCCTTTCTGGTGGAGAAATGCAAAGAGTTGCCATAGCAAGGCTACTTTTATTAGATAGCGACGTTTATCTTTTAGACGAACCAACATCCGCCCTTGACTCTGCTACAGAAGATCTGGTTATAAAAAATTTCATAGAAAAATCTCAGGGAAAAACCATAATTTACGTAACCCACTCTGAAAAAATCGCAAATAAATACGCTGATCGAAAGATAAGAATTGTAGGAGGAAAACTCGATGAATCAAGGAGTGATTAACCTAACTCTACCACAGATGGCCCTTTCTTACACTTTTATTATAATAGCAATAATCCTTACTAGCCTAAACGGAATCAATAGAAATAAAGAGATTATAGTAAGCGTCATAAGAATGACAGTCCAACTAACCGTAGCAGGCTTTATCCTAGTTTACATATTTGACTCTAAGTCCTTTATTTTTACATGCCTTATGCTCATTTTTATGGAAGCTTCTGCCATATATAACATAATAAAACCAAGAGTTAAGATCCTGCCTAGGTCTTTGTTTGTGGTTATAATCCTTGCTATACTCATATCTTCCCTAGCAAGCTTACTATTTTTTATCCTTTTGGTTATTAGGCCAAAGCCACTTTATAATCCCCAATACCTAATCCCTATCGGTGGTATGATTATTGGCAATACTATGAATGGGATTTCCCTTGCCCTAAAATCTATACTTTCGAGTATAGAAAACAAAAGGGTAAAAATTGAAGGGTCACTAATGCTAGGTGCAAGACCAAGCATGGCAATGGATGAAATAAACAAAGAAGCTTTTGACCTTGCCCTAATGCCTACCCTAAACTCCATGAAAAATATGGGTCTAATAACCCTTCCGGGAATGATGACAGGTCAAATCCTAGGAGGAGTCGTACCTACAATCGCTATTAAATATCAAATCGCAATTATGACCACGATTACATCATCAGTCGCTATTGGAGTTTTTATTTTTTTAAAATTTTCAACTAAGAAATTTTTTAATGAAGAAAAACAACTTATAAATCTCAACAAGTAAAAGAAGAGAAGTTAGTCCTAAGGGATTCGCTTCTCTTTTTCTAAATCTTTAATTTCTTTTTTGATCAAAAATATTGAAATTAGCATGGTTATAAAATCAGATGCTATTAAAACGTACCAAATCGCTTCCTTAGGCATAAAAATTGTCACCAAAAAAGAAAATAAAGCAACAAATACGTAGCCTCTTAGAAGGGTGATGACAAAGTCAAACCTTGGTTTACCCACAGATGTAAGATAGCCTCCGTTTGTAATATTAAAACCTAGGATTAGAAAACTTATAGCAAAAATCCTTAACGCCCTTGAAGCAAAGGCCATAAAGTCAACACTCACATCAGTTAAAAATACATTTATAAAAAATCCTGGCCACATTTCTATTGCAAAAACCATGACAACAGAAAGAATAGCAACTGACCTTAGCATATAGCCTCTCAAAATAGGAATATTATCATACTCTCTTGCCCCATAATAAAAACCCAGAAGGGGCTGGCTGGATTGATTTACTGCAAGCATGGTATTTACAACAAAAGTCATAACATAGGCGATTACAGAAAAGGCAGCAAGTCCCTCTTCTCCATAAAGCTTGCCTATAGCTAGGTTAAAAACCAAGATGCAAAATCCTGTCGAAAGTTCAGATAAGGATGCAGGAAAGCCATAAGAAAATATTTCTTTAATCATAAAGGCCTTTAACCTAAACTTTCTAAATTTTAGGTAGGACTTATCTGATAAGAAGTAAATCAGATAGCCAATAGTTGGAATTGTCTGAGCAAGACCTGTCGCTATGGCAGCACCCCTTAGCCCCCAGTGAAATTTAAAAATAAAAATATAGTCAAGAACAATATTGGTAAAAGCCGACAT
>NZ_CALGYW010000081.1 GCF_937934665.1 uncultured Anaerococcus sp. | reverse complement strand
TGGCATTTGTTAGATAAATGCTGGACGATTTTTTTTATAAATCTGCCTGGTGGCTGGCCCTAAAGTCTGATGGGGTTATGCCTATGTTTTTTAAAAAGTTTCTTAAAAGAGTCTTTGACGAATTATAACCCACTGCTATGGCTATATCGGTTATAGGCTCATTTGTATTTACCAAGAGATCACAGGCTGCGTGGACTCTTACCTGGTGGAGGTAGGAGTAGAAGTTTTGTTCCATAAAGTAGACAAAAATCTTATTGATATTTCTAGGAGTTAGGTCAAAAAGCTTCGCTACTTCTATTATCTCTAGGTCTTTGGCATAGTTTTCATTTACATAGTCAATAAGCTTTAGGTCTTCGGGACTAAAGGTAAAAGTAGCATCGCCTTCTATAAGCTTATTTAGTTTCCTGAAGCCCTTGGTTCCCATGGATTGCTTTTCTTGGAAGAGTTTGGAAAGTTGGGCAGGATCAGAATAATTAACAGCCTTCGCTATTTCCTTTAGGGTCATGTCAGTATGGATTAGTAAAAATTTTGCCTTGTAAATCCTAATTTCATGGAGGATGTCAAGAAAACCAAGTCCTGTTACATCTTTTATGTACTGGCTTATGGCAGATTCTGACATAAGGAAAATTTTTGCTAAGACTTCTAGACTTATATCCCTAGATGAATTTAAGAACATATACATAAAGATATTTTCTTTTTTGACGGCGACAGATTCGCTAAAGTTATCATCACAATTTACATATCTCATATATAAGATCAAAAGCTCTGTAATCTTTGCCATAAGGTAGACTGTGGAGAATTTTTTCTTGGTGTGAATTATTAGACTTAGGGAATGGACGCCTATTTCTTCTCTTATATCCTCAAAAATCCTCTCGATTTTATCAACAGCTTCTGGGTCATAAAGGGCTGACTCGCTGTTATAAAGGCTCTTAATAAAGCTTAGGTCTTCCTTATTGAGGTTCATTTGGCTTTTCATGTAGATATTAACTAGGTTGAAGTTATAAACTAGAAGGTAGTAGGTGATTTTGCCTGCTACTTCTATGATTTCAGAAGTTTGCCAAGGAAGGATAGAGATAACAGTACCACTAGTCATCTTATATATCCTATCTTGGATTTTAATCTTTCCTTCTCCATCGAGTATATATAAAAACCTGCTATGCTTATGCATAAGGGGCAGGGTTTTTCCGTTATCAGATTGGATATCAAAACTTATGAGGTTTGATTCGTTTAGGATTGATAAAAACGAATCCTGTAGGGTGACATATTTTTTTCTCATAAAGATCTTCCTCCTACTTATATAATATTTATTCTCAGATAATTTTCAATAATTTTTGCGATTTTTTTGAAATATCCATATAAAAAGCGTTTGTCCTTAAGAAAATTACCAAAATCTATCAAAAAGCTTGAGGTTTTTGAAGATTTTAAATTAGTGACAAAAAATATAACGTGATTTGTCCGAAGTCATTTTTAAATATATGTTAATATATAATTATGAAATTGTTACTTTACTTAGCAAGTAATAAAAAAACAAAGGAGAGATTATTATGGCAAAAAATTTCAGAGGAAAATCATTCTTAAAACTTCTTGATTTTTCATCAGCAGACATCAGATACTTATTAGACCTATCTAAAAACTTCAAGGATATGAAAAGAGCAGGTGTACCTCACAGATATCTAGAAGGTAAAAACATTGCAATTATCTTTGAAAAAACATCTACAAGAACAAGATGTTCATTTGAAGTAGCAGG
>NZ_CALGYW010000080.1 GCF_937934665.1 uncultured Anaerococcus sp. | reverse complement strand
GTACGGTGGTGTGAGAGGACGGTGAATGAAATAATCATTTACCTCCTACTCGATTCCAGAAAAACATTAATAGTTTTTTATTTGAGATTAATTGTATCTTATATAGGTTTTTGGTCATTTACATACCCCCTCCGTTCAAAGGGGAGGCCCAAGGGACCTTCCGCAGGGTCCCTCACCCGCCTCCCCTTAAACCCCTCTCGACTACACCCCCGAGCGGCTCCTTATGCGGAGTGCGAAATTAGAAGCTTGCCTTGTCGGCAAGCTTTTTTGTGTAGAGAGAATGACCTTGTATAAGTTTTCGTATCTACACACTGATTTTTAATCTACGAAGCCCTAAAAATCGCAAACTCGCTACGCTCAGACACGCGATTTTCTTAACGGTCTTCTTGATTAGAAATCTTCGCTCGGTAAAATGGAGAATTTATCTTGATGTTCCAGATTTTGCGGGGCTCGTTTGGCTTCGCCAAACATTTCTATATAAGTTTTGCATTCTAAAACGAAGAGCTAAAAATCCCAAGGTCGAGTATTTTAAAATGCCAAGACTCCGTTTAAAAAATTGCACTGACAGCTTTTTACAAATATAAATACAGTAGCTACTGTGAACTAATTTTTAAATAAAAAGCATAAGTCAGACGAGATTGCAATTTTTAGGAGGCTTGGGATTTTTTAAAAGTAAGAATATAGCAATACTAAAACGAAGACGTAAACCCTATTAAAAAAAGATTTTCGAAGAAAATCTACCTTATTTGCTCCCCGCCAAGGGGCCGTTTGGAGGGGGTAGCGGAAGGGGGTTTAAGGGGGAGCCGGTTGGGGGACATACGGAAAGTCCCCCTGGGCTCCCCCTTTGAACGAAGATTCAACTGTAAGTAGGTTTATAATCTGTAATAATAAAGAAATATTAAAGATAATTCATAAGATGATAATCCTGGATTAATAGACTCACCTAGTGAAAAGATAATTTATCTCGGATAAAAATCTTGGATAATAACTTAAAATAGAATATAATTAAATAATGAGGTAAAAATAAAAAAGCGCCAGATCCCTTGGGGATGACGAGGAAGGAAGTTATCGAAAATTCGGCGGGAGCTTCCTAGGTTCACAGCCTTAGTGTTAGACAAAAGCAGAGAGCAATTTCTGTGACAGAGAAGACACAGTGGCCTCATATAAAAATTAATAAGGAGGCACTATGTGCGGAATAGTATGTTACAAAGGAAGTCTTGATGCAAGAGATGTAATCGTGGAGGGCTTAGAAAAGCTTGAGTACCGTGGTTACGACTCAGCAGGTCTTGTTGTGATTAAGGAAGGGGAGATTTCCCTTGCTAAAAAGGCAGGAAGGATAGCTAATCTCAAAAAGGAGCTTGAAGAAAATCCCCTAAGTGGCAATATCGGTATAGGCCATATTAGATGGGCAACTCACGGAGAGGCAAGTGATGTGAACAGCCACCCTCACTTATCTAACAATGGAAGGATAGCCGTAGTCCATAATGGTATTATAGAAAACTACAGGGAGCTAAAAAAAGACCTCGAAGAAGAAGGTTACATTTTTAAGTCATCTACAGATACTGAAGTTATAGCAGTTTTACTAGAAAAATACTATGACGGAAACCTTTTAGAAGCTGTTAAAAAAGTAAAAGAAAAACTTGAAGGCTCTTTTGCTTGCGGAATTATTTCAGCTGATGAGCCAGATAGGCTAATTGGTCTTAGGGTAGAAAGTCCCCTAGTTGTAGGAGTAATGGATAAAGAAGTGATAATGGCAAGTGATATTCCTTCTCTTCTAAAATACACCAAGGATGTAATCTACCTAGAAAATGGAGACCTAATTGATATTAAGGCTGATGACTTTACTATTTATGATAAGGATAATAAAAAAGTCCAAAGAGAAATCAAAGAAATAACCTGGTCGGTAGAAGCTGCTACAAAGTCTGGTTACGATCACTTTATGATTAAGGAAATAAACGAACAAGGACCAGCTATTAGGGAGCTTTTAAGGACAAATATGAAAGGTGACCGAGCTTCTTTTGAGGAGGGTTCCTTCACTAAAGAAGAAATTGAGAAAATCAAAAGAATTTATATAGTAGCCTGTGGTACAGCCTACAATTCTGGCCTAGTAGCCAAATTTGCCCTAGAAAAGTTTACAAAAATACCTGTAATCTGCGACCTAGCTTCAGAATTTAGGTACAATAATCCATTTTTAGATGAGGATACCCTAGTAATCCTTATCTCCCAATCAGGAGAAACAGCTGACAGCTTAAAGGCCCTAAGACTTGCCAAGGAAGAAGGAGCTATGACTCTTATTATTACAAATACCCTAGCCTCATCCATGGACAGGGAGGCAGACAGGTCTATCTATTGCTATGCAGGTCCTGAAATAGCTGTAGCATCTACCAAGGCCTACACAACCCAACTAGTAAACTTTTATCTTTTAGCCCTAGACTTTGCCGATAAGCTCGGTAGGGTATCCAAGGAAGATTACCAAAAAGTAATAGAAGGCTTAAAGGAAATTCCTGGAAAAATCGACCAAATTCTAGAAAAAGATGACAGAATAAAGGAATTTGCAGAAGAGATAAAGAAAGACACCAGCCTATTTTACCTAGGAAGGGGTCTTGATTACGCTACAACCATAGAAGCTGCCCTTAAGCTAAAGGAAGTATCTTATATCCACACAGAGGCCTTTGCTGCAGGTGAGCTAAAGCATGGAACAATCTCTCTAATAGAAGATGGGACTCCAGTTATAGCTATGCTTAGCCAAAAAGACCTCACTGCCAAGAGCCTATCAAATGTAGAGGAGGTTGTAGCAAGAGGAGCCAATGTCTTTATCATAACCAACCATAAGGACTCTAGGATGGAAAAAATAACAGAAAAGATTTTTGAAGTACCAGAAACTTTAGACATCTTATCTCCTCTTTTAACCGTTGTTCCAAGCCAACTTATGGCCTACTACACATCGGTAGCCAAGGGGATTGACGTTGATAAACCAAGAAATCTAGCCAAGTCCGTAACAGTAGAATAAAAACAAAAGCCTAGGCATCATTTTTGCCTAGGCTTTTAAAATACTTGTAATTTTACTTATTTTTCAAAAATTTATTTTTAACCTTAATTCTTAGGTGCTTCTACTTCTTTTTTGATATTCTCAGGTATCATCTTATTTGAAAAGTAAATAAGACCTGCTGTTAGGACTGTATCATCAATGTAGCCTAAAAATGGGAAGACATCTGGAATCATGTCTGCCGGCATGGCTATATAGACAAGGGATAGGGCTGCAAGGATCTTAGCTGATTTTGGTGTATCCTTACTTGTAAGGGCTTTAAAATATCTTGGTATTAGTTTTCTTAATTTATTCATAAAATCATTTCCTTTATTAAATACAAAACTTAATTATCTTAACTTCTATCTTCATTATACTAGGAAAATCCAAAAGTAAAATAAATATATGGAATTTTAACTTTAAAATCTTATAAAAAGCTAGTCTCTTAGTTTAATTTTAGTCTTTGGGTATAATACTATAAAGAAAGAAGGTAAAAATGGGAGTTAGATTTAGAAAAAGTATAAATTTGGGCAAGGGCTTTAGGATAAATATGTCTAAGTCAGGCCCAGGATTTTCTTGGGGTGGCAAGGGCTTTAGAGTAACTAAAAAAGCAAACGGAGGCTTTAGGACAACAGCCTACATACCAGGAACAGGCCTTTCCTACCAGAAAGATTTCTCAAACCCTTTAAAGGGAGGAAAAAATAAAAAAAGTAAAAAAGCAAGTGATAAGTATGAAGAAGAAATAACTAGGGCAGAAGAAAGAGACTTTGGTCTTGACTTTAAAAACCTAGAATCAACAGGGCTAAGAGATGTCCTAGATGAGGCGAAAGTTAGGTATCCTCTAAGGACGCCAGGTCTTGTGGTTTTTATCTTAGGTATAATCCTTACTTTTATAAATCCTCTTCTTGTTATAATAGCGATTGCTGGTGCTATCATGTACTTTTACAAAAAGAAAAATCCAGTAGAAATAGAGTATGATTTTACAGACGGGGCAGGTGAGGAATACGACCTTACCAATAAGCTCTTAGCAGGTATTCTAGAAAGCGATAGGGTCTGGCTAGTTGACGGTCTTATATCAGATTATGATAGAAATACCATCACAGCCAGAAAAGAGCTTAGAATAAAAGAAGGTCTTGAGGGAGAGCTTTCTACAAATGTCAAGGTCTATAGTCTTTATACAGGGGACCTCACCCTTTCCTTTCTTCCAGAAGCCCTTCTTATAAACAAAAATGGCATTAATAAGGCCATAGACTATGAAGATTTACAAGTTGACCTAAGGAGCGAAAACTTTGTAGAAAAAGAAAAAATTGCAGATGCAACCCTAATAGCAAAGACCTATCTTCATACCAATAAAGACGGCTCTCCAGATAAGAGATACAAGGATAATCTAGAAGTAAACCTTGTTGAATATGGAGTTTTGGAGATGAAAAATAAGGATATTAATCTCGTGATTGTCTTTTCAGACACAGTTATAGATGGAAAATAAGATGGATATTGATTTAAGAAAGAGAAACTTTATAGCCCTTAAGGATTTTTCTGAAAAGGAAATTCTTTATTTGATAGACCTAGCATGGCATTTTAAAGATTTAAAACAAAAAAGAAAACTTCATAAGTACCTAGAGGGACAAAATATCATTCTCCTTTTTGAGGAAGCCTCAACAAGGACTAGGACCTCCTTTGAAATAGCGGCAGCAGATCTTGGCATGAGCTCATCTTTTATAAACTATACCAAGGCAGGCCTTGGAGAAAATGAATCGATAGAAGATACTATTTTAGTTTTTGATCGCTACTACGACGGTATTGTCTATAGGGGTCACGAGCAAGACCTCTTAGAAAAATTGGTAAAGATAACAGATGTGCCAATTTATAATGCCATGACAGATATGTTCCATCCTTCCCAGATGATTTCAGACATGCTAACCATCAGGGAGAAATTTGGTCATTTAAAAGGCCTAAAACTTGCCTATTTGGGCTATCCTGGGGATATTATGCCAAACTCCCTTGCCATAACTTGCTCAAAGCTAGGAATTGACTTTGTAGGATGCGGACCAAGGGAATTTTTCCCAGGAAAGGCTTTGGTAAATCTTTCTAGGAAATTTTCTGATAAATATGATTCTGATGTAATCTACACTGAAGATATAAGACAGGCTGTGAAAGATGCGGATATTATCTATACAGACATGTGGCTTGCCCTTACAGAAAAGAATAATCCACCAATAGGAAGGATAAGAAAACTCTACCCTTATAGGGTAACAGATGAGGTCATGGCTATGTGCGATAAGGATGCGATATTTATGCACTGCCTGCCAGCCTTCCACGACCATAAGTCAAACCTTGCAAAAAAAGTCCTAGCCAAATTTCCAGATGATATGAAAGATTGTGATTTTAATGGGATGGAAGTAACCGACTCTGTTTTTAGGTCAGAAAAATCCATGGTTTTTGACCAAACAGAAAATAGGATTCCAGCTGTAAAGGCTATTTTATACTCAACTTTACGCTTAGATTCCGACCTTGATTTAAAAACCTTATAAAAATTTGACATAATATAAATTTTGATGTATTATTATAACAAATAAAAATGTAAGTACAGAAAGACAGTTTTAATGAATTACTTTAGAGAGAAGACGGTTGGTGCAAGTCTTAGTAAGGATTAAAACTTATTCCCTCTGTAAGCAGAATAGCCGAAATAAGTAAGCTATTACGGAAGCTACCGTTATCTGAAGCAAGGAGTTGTTAGACTCCTGTTAAGGTAATCTTTTAGATTATAAAATTAGGTGGTACCACGAACTTACACTCGTCCTATAGGGACGAGTTTTTTTATTATCGTTTTTTAGAAAGGAATAGAGATGAAAAAATCATTAGGGAAAAAAATTACCAGGGTTTTAATGGCCCTCACAGCCATCCTCATTTTATCTTCTTGTAGTAAAAAGGAAGGCAAAAAAGAATATATAATTGGAATAATCCAGATAGCCGACCACCCATCACTTGATGTGGCTAGAGTTGGTTTTTTGGAAGAATTAGATAGGGAAGGGATTTCTTATAAGTTAATCGACCACAGGGCTGGAGGCGATATTTCCCTAATCCCCCAACTGGCAAGTGACCTTAAGATAAAGGGAGCAGACTTAATCTACACCATAGGCACTCCAGCAGCCCAGGGAGTCTATAACATAGTTAACGATAGGCCAATCTTATTTACAGCCGTCACCGACCCTATTGGAGCAGGACTTGTTGATGAAAAGATAAGAACGGGGGCTAATATCACCGGAGTTTCTGACTATGTGAATCCTGCCAAGGTCCTTGATGATTTTTTGGAAATTTATCCAGA
>NZ_CALGYW010000079.1 GCF_937934665.1 uncultured Anaerococcus sp. | reverse complement strand
GCGTTTTTGTAGGTATCCCATACATCGCCCCACTCTTTAAATAGTGGTCTTGCTGGAGCTTCTTCGTAAGAAGCAATTGTAGCTTCTATAATTTTCTTATCTGTTTCTGGAATGTCCATCTCTTGATAAGTTTCAGCACTCACGTTTTCTAATACTTTACCTGTTGCCTGGTATAGGTCTGCTGCAAATTCTGGGTTAACAATTTCTTCGATCATTGCTTCAGCTATAGCAACTTTGTCAGCATCTTCTTCGATTCTAGCATTCATTGCAAGTCCCCATCCACCTTGCCAGTGAGTTAGAGCTTTGCCTGCTATGGTTAGTTGGCTAATTGGATAAATCTCAAGGTTATCTTCGCCTGCTTGTTCAGATATAGGAGCTGCATCCCAAGCTCCACCAAGTCTAGCTACACCACCATTGCCAGCTTTGAAAGTATCATCGATATAGCCCCAACCAGCATCAGCATCAAATAATTGTGTGCCTGCTTCGTTGTGTTTTTTCCAGTATTCAAATAGAGCTTTAACTGTTGCTTGTTTTTCAGGTTCTAATTCATCCCATTCTTTTGTAAAGTCTGAGAAAAGTGTTCCGTCTTCGTTTTTACCTAAAAGTTCGATTGCTGAAGAGTTTGTTGCTGCAACACCGTACCAAGCATCAAAGATTGGTAGTAATACTGTTGATTCATCAGCAACATCGTTGATTTCAATTGGTTTTGTTAGGTCTATGCCTTTTTCTTCAGCATTAGCTTTGTTTACATAGGTAATTAGAGTTTCAATATTGAATGGGAAGGCAAAATATTCACCGTCTATGTTGAAGTTTCCGCCGATTCCAGAATCAAAATCATCCCAACCACCGATTTCTTCAGCTAATTTCTTAGAATCAATTGCACCTAAGATATCGTTTCCGTGTAGACCGTAAAGTCTATCAGCAGGTATAGCAAATAGGTCAGCAACGTCTTCATTTGAAGCATCTGTAGCATCTAAGATATCTAAGTGGTCAAATGCTCCTAGTGTTTTAAATTCAATTTCTGCATTAGGGAATTTTTCCTTAACTCTTTCTGCAGCTTTTTCGTAATGAGGTAGCCAAGCTTCTTCTACTTGTACACTTAATTTAGCACTAGCATCCTTGTTTGCTTCGCCCCCATCAGCCGCTTCTTTTCCGCCGTCTTTAGCTCCACCACATGCTGTCATTACAAAAGCAAGTGATAACGCCATTATAGATTTTAATCCTTTTTTCATATTTCCTCCTAATCTATATGCAATCGTTTGTTGTAACTTTATTATATCTATTAATTACATTATTGTCAATATTTTTTCGGAATCGTTATCTATTATGAAGTTACAACGTTTTTATACTTTTGGGTTAAGGTGTAATTCTTGCCATTTTCTAGGTGAAGTAAAATATTTATTTATTTTCAAAAAAATACTTTTTCCTTTAATATTTTATTTATTTTCGCAAAAAGAACACTAGAAAAAATGCAAATTTGATTACAAAGGGTAAGTTTTAGCTGGGAATGGTGAATAAAATATAGCCTCCTTAATCCTTCTGCCTATAAAACCCGCCAAGCTTTCTTGAAAAATTTTCTCCAAATCTTATAATAATATAGCAAAAAATTATAAAGGAGATATTATGAGTGAAAATTTAGGACCCATCCATTACCTAATGTATGAAAAAATCAAGTTTCAAGATGAAACCACAGATTTTTTAATGGATGGCAATTTTAGCCAAATAGATTATAAACCAGTTTCAAAAAAGCCACTAGAAGAAATTCTAGATCAAGAAAATATCCACGGCTTTCTCCAAGAAAAGATAGATATAGTAGAAAGCCGCCTAGCTAAGGCTCTTAAGATTTCTAAAAACCCAAGCGAAAAACTCTTCGCCCTTGGACAAAGGTGCGGAAAAGACAAGGACTTTTCATCCTTTGAAGAAATTTTTACAGACTTAAATAAATATTTACTAGACGGCATGCCTTGTGATAGGGGACTTTCAGCCTTCCTTGATGGAGGAGATTTGTATCTAATAACAAATACCAACCTTCACAAAAAATACGAAGAAGAAATAAACCTAGCTGACTCAAAAAATGCCTCTTGCGAAGGCGGTCACAGTCACGACCATCACGAGTCCTATGAACTAGGCCAAGGAGAAATAAAGGAATTAAAAAAAGAAGAATCCACCTACCACAGATACAGATTAGATTTTCTAAAGGGTTATTTTTCAGAAAGTCCATATGAGGTAGAACTTATAAACGGGATAAATTACAGAATTTCAAAAAAATAAGACCATAAGGGGTCAAAAAAGCTCTCTTCTATCAAAAAGAAGAGGGCTTTTGCTTTTAAAACGGATTATAAAACCTACCCCCATTTAGGAAAAATAGGGCAATTCCGATTGCTACTACTGCTAGGGTTATAAGTAGGACTACAAAATCATTTTTGCCGAAGGGTCTCGCCTTATACCAGGTCCTGGTTTTGTTTTTGCCAAAACGTCTAAGTTCCATGGCGCAGGCTATGGTTTCTATTCTATCAAGGCTATCAAAGATTAGGGGGAGAATTATATTTGAGCTTGCCTTAATTCTTTTTATGAAGCTTACTTTTTCGCTCATTTCAATGCCCCTAGCCTGGGAAGCCTGTCTTATATCAAAGTAAGATTTTTGTATATCTGGTATATACCTTAGGGCAAGAGCTACAGCATAGGAAATCTTATAAGATACGCCAATCCTATTTAGGCTTGATGAAAACTCAGAAGGATCAGTGGCAAGGATAAAGACTAGGGCTAAAGGAATGGTTGAAAAATACTTTAAGGCTACGTTAAATTCATAAAAAACTTGCTCAAGGGTTATGGCGTACCTACCAGTGCCTAAAAGAGGCGTCCTTGATCCATAAAGACTAACTCCGTAGTCTGGTTCAAAGATATATATAGCGATAATATTTATAAGAGAAAAAACTGCGACAACTTTAACCAAAAAGTCCACATCTTTCCAGGAAATCTCTGCTATTTTCATTGCAAAAAGGGAAAGGACCATTACAAAGATTAGAAACCTCGTATCATAGCTTGTCATTACAATTATAGATAGGAGGATAAAGGCTATTAGCTTACTTGCGCCAGATAACCTGTGAATAGCCGTATCGTTTTTTATATAGCCTAGGGTCCTATTCATCTCTCTTCCTCCTTTCAAAGCCTATAAAAGCTTCAATAAAATCAAGGGAATCCATCCCCTTAAGCTTCTCACCTAGTTTGAATAGTGAAGTCTCAGCGAGGTTTGCCCTAACTAGAAGTTCACTTTGGGTAAAGAGCCTAGCAGGAGTCGTATCTTTTAGGATTTTCTTATCTCCTATTACAATGGCCCTGTTAGTATATTCCTCAATTAGGTGCATATCATGGCTTATCATAAGGATTGTAAGGCCGTATTTTTTATTTATCCTTCTAATAAATTCCATCATCTTTGTATAATGGCGGAAGTCTTGGCCTGCTGTCGGTTCATCCATAATAATTACCTCTGGATCTAAAACCAAGATGGAAGCTATGGTGACCCTTCTTTTTTGTCCATAGGAAAGGGCTGAGATTGGCCAGTTTCTAAAGGGATATAGGCCGCAAATCTCAAGGGCTTCGTAGACTTTTTCCTTAATTTCTTCTTCATCTACTCCCCTTATCCTGAGGCCAAAGGCTAGCTCATCAAAAATCATGGTTTTAGAAATCATAGCATTAGGATTTTGGAGGATAAAGCCGACCTTATCTGCTATTTCTTTTATGGATAAATCTTTGGTATCAAGGCCGTCAACAAAAATTTTTCCATCTTGGGGTCTTAAAAATCCGCACATTAATTTGGCAAGGGTTGTCTTACCTGCTCCGTTTGGGCCTAAAATAGAAATCATTTCTCCCTTATTAATTTCTAGAGAAAGATTTTCTAAGATATTTTGATCTTCATAGGCAAAGCTAAGATTTTCTATCTTTATAACTTGGTCACTAGACTTTTCCTGGCTCACGGCCTTCTCACCCTTAGCCCAATTTTCAATTTTTTCTAAGTCACTTGTCTTTATTTCTACCTGGTCAAAGTTAGAAAGCTTTTTATAGGGTAAAAGATCTACTCCTGCATATTTCATAGCATCTATATAAAGCGGTCTTCTAATGCCAATTTTTTCTAGGATATCTGACTTTAGAAGGTCGGTTGGAGTCATATCTGCGACAATTTTTCCCCTGTCAATGGCAATTATCCTATCGGGACCAAGGAGTAGGGCCTCTTCTAGCCTATGCTCTATTACTATTACTGTATAGCCAAGCCTATCTGCCAGGCTTTTTAAAAGCTCCATGGTTTTTCTGCCAGATTTTGGATCAAGGTTGGCTAGGGGTTCATCGAGTAAAAGGATAGGAACCTCAGAAACAAGGATTCCTGCAATGGAAACAGACTGCTTTTGCCCACCTGATAATTCTCCAGGTCTCATGTCGAGTAGTTTTACTAAGCCCAACTCTTCTGCCCACTTTACGACGATTTTTTTCATCTCTTCCTTATCAACATTGTCATTTTCTAAAGAAAAGGCAATGTCTTCTGCAACTGTAATGCCAACAAATTGCCCATCTGTATCTTGTAGGACTGTACCTACTTCTAGGGATAGGTCAAAGATAGAAGATTCTTCTAGATTTTTTCCATTAATTATACATCTGCCTGTCATATCCCCTGGAAAAGTATTTGGGATTTGACCATTTAGGCTTTTGGCAAGGCTAGACTTGCCAGATCCCGAAGGGCCCACGATTACAAGCTTTTCTCCTCTTTTTATTTCCAAATCTATATCAAAAAGAGAGGCTTCTGCCTGGGCCTTGTATTTAAACTCATATTTATCAAAAACTACGAGACTATTCCTAGCTTCCATATTTTCCTAATCTCTTTTTAGTGAATTATCTTTTGTTCGGCTCTTAGCGTAGGCTGCTAATAAAATAGTACCTAAAATACCAACCGCAAGGGAATTTAGACCTGCTGATACAAAACCTTGGGCAAAAACCTTATTGGATGGTTCTGAATAAATTAAGATATCTAAAACTGGTGCAATCAATCCCCAAGAGATCACATTTGTAATAACCTGACCGATATTAAATTTGATCATGTCTTTTTTTGTAAATTCTCCGTTAGAGATATTGATTTTTGAACCAACTAGACCGTAACCATAACCTGTAATCCCTGATGTAATAACCCATGACCACCAAAGACCATAGGTTAATAAGTCCTTAATAGCATGGCCAATAAATCCGATTAGAGCTCCTGCAAGAGGTCCGAATAAAACAGACATTAGGGCCAAAAATGGATAGGTAGTTTCAACTGATGTGTTTGGTATAAAGCCTACTGGTATTGATAGAAACCTTCCTAGGATAAAAAATACTGCAGCACCGATACCGATAGCTACAATGGTAGTGATAGAATTATTCTTTTTCATAATTACTCCTTTTCTTTTGTAAATTCTAAGATTTACCTCATCCACTTGTCAATAATAACCATAATTTTTTAAAATGGACACTAAAAAACACCCATCATCTTGATGGATGTCAAAAATCCATCAGCCAAGCTTTAGCACCTTACTAAAAGTAGGTTGCTGAAGGTTCACAGAGCTTGTCTCTCCCCTTCTCTTTATGGTGGTTTTATTATACTGTTTTTGAAGGAATTTGCTATTTTTTTAAACTTAGATGATCTTCTTATTTTAACAAAAATATATAAATCTGTTATAATTATTCTGTTACTATCCCCAGACTGGTAACAGAAAGGGGGTATTTCAAATGAATGTTCTATTTCCTTTAATAGTAGCTGTCATAGCAAATGTAATAAACTATTACCTTTGCAAATGGCTAGACAGCTTCTTTGACAAAGATAGTAACTAGTCTAATATAAAAAGACAGGAGTTTTTCGAACCTTCTCCTGTCTTTTTTGTGTTCCAAATGAACTATTTCCTTTATTTATGTTCATTATACAACCTTTTGTGTTAAATTCAACAAAAATAATTTTAAAATCACTCACTATTTTTAATACTACAATAAACTCGATACCTTCTACTAGCAAAGAAAAAGACAGGACTTAGTCAGAGTCTCTGTCTTTTTCGCCTTCCAAACGAATCAATTATTTTATTTAATTTTGACTGTCGTGTCAAATGTAATAGGTCACTACATTTGCAAATGGCTAGACAGCTTCTCAAAATAATAACTAGCCTAATAAAAAAGATACGAGTTTGTCGAATTCCTATATTTTTTTGCGATTCGAATGGATGCTCAAAAATATTATACATATTATCTTACAGAACTCAATAATTGATAAGTCTAAATTATTCTTCCCCCAAATATTTCGCAACAACAGCCGCCATGGCCTTAGCTGAGATTTTCATTGCGTCTTCTCTTATGTCAAATTTTGGGTGGTGGTGTGGATATGGAGCATCTTCCTTTTTTGCTCCTACATAAAAGAAGCAAGATGGCCTTTCCTTGGCATAGTAGGAAAAATCTTCCGATGGTGGCTGAGGGCCACAGTCGATTATATCTGTAATTTCATTAATATTAGCAGATTTTACTGCTTCTACAACTAGGTCTGTCATCTCTGGGTCATTATATAAGAGTGGATAATCATCTGTGTATTCTATTTCTACATCCATCCTAAACATAGTTCCTAAGCCTTTAGCTAAAGCTTTTATCTCTTCTTATATAGTTTTTTTAGTCTCATCTGCCATAGCTCTAACGTCGCCTTCGATTGTTACAGAATCCTTTATGATATTAAAGGATCCCTTGCCATCAAAAGATCCAATAGTTACAACTCCTACTTCATAAGGGGAAAGTCTGCGGCTTACAACAGTTTGGACAGCTGTTACAATGTGACTTGCCGCAACAATCGATTCATTTGATAAATGAGGCATAGACCCGTGGCCGCTCTTGCCCTTAAATTTTATCTTAAACATGGCCCTACCAGTTTGGGTATTGCCCTTGTGATATTGGACGGTCCCATAGTCCATGGCACTCATAACATGGATGCCAAAGACGTTGTCAACCTCATCTAGGACACCCGCATCAATCATTCCCTTGGCTCCTCCTGGTGGGACTTCTTCGGTGTGTTGGTGGATTATTACAATTTTACCAGCAAGTTTTTCCTTTTTCTCACGAATAATATCTGCAAGGACCATAAGATATGCAGTATGAGCATCGTGACCACAAGCGTGCATGACACCCTCGTTTTTTGAAGCAAAGGAAAGTCCCGTTTCCTCTGTAATAGGAAGGGCATCAAAATCAGCCCTAAGAGCTATGGTCTTTCCTGGTCTACCTGTATCAATTACAACCCTAAGGCCATTGCCACCCATGTGGCTTGTAATTTCTACATCCTTATCCTTATAAAAATCTTCAACAAATCGAGCAGTCTCAACCTCCCTAAAAGA
The DNA here is from genome assembly GCF_937934665.1 of uncultured Anaerococcus sp. GTDB lineage: Bacteria > Bacillota > Clostridia > Tissierellales > Peptoniphilaceae > Anaerococcus. The sequence goes on along the minus strand of NZ_CALGYW010000079.1, from coordinate 7,603 downwards.
AAGCTCCGCGTTTTGGTGGATTTTCCTACGGATATCAACCATCTAGTCAAAACGATCATCTATCTCTTTAGAAATTTCATCTAATAATTTATTCAAAAAATCACCTCTTTTTATAACTTTACCCAAAAAGTGAATAGAAATAAAAAGAATCCTGATATCTTATTAACCTAGAATCCTATCTCATATCCATTAAAAAAGGCAGCCAAAGACTTCTCCATGCGTTCGCTTAGCTCACTTAGTCGAAGTGAGTATTAAAAGCACAATATGTTTCTATTAGTTTTAAATTATATTATATAAAAAATAAATATTAATTAAATATAGAGTCTTTTGCAAGTGAAGTAGGCGTTAAAGACTTGCCCTAGCGGCCGAGAGCGTTGATTGTTTGAGCGTTAGCGAGTTATCAAATTTTAGTCGACTGAATGTCAAAGGGTAAAAATAATATACCAACCTATACAACGGTTCCTCCATACCAATAGTTTGCCGAAGGCAAATTCCTTATCCCCCGAGAGGACATAAAAGCCCCTTGATTTGGGGCTTTTATGCCGAAAACGTAGTGCGGGAGCACGGAGGAGTTTGCGAAGCAAACGGGTTTTCGGTCGATGTGGGAACATCTTTCCCTAGCGGCCGAGAGCGACGAAACGTTCCCCTGGGGTCCCCCTTATTACGAAGATTCAACTGTATGAAAAATAAACATTTATAAAATTAAATTAAATTAAAATTAAATATCTAAGGAACGTAATCTTTTTAGAATAAATGCTCCTATTCGTCGCATCTATTCTAAAAAATCACATAAGGTTTTTCATAAATTTCTGCTGCGGTGCTTTGCACCTTGAGAAATTTTGAAAACCATAAAAACTTTGCCAACAAAGTTTTTACTACCATTAATCTTGGATAAAAAACCAGGTTGATTTCTCAACCCAGTTTAATCTGTATTATACTTTTGCTTCTTGCTTGGCTTCTTTAGAAGCTTTAGACCCCGTAATATTTCTAAAACATAATTTATCGTTTTGAACGTAAATCCTAATAGTCATATCTTTATCCAGCTTGTTATCAAGAATATCTTCAGCAAGCCTGTCATCAATCATTTTTGTGATGTGACGTTCTAGAGGTCTGGCTCCGTATTCGCTGTTAAAGCCTTCCTTGGCAAGAAGGTTTATTACCCTATCGTCATAGGCAATGTCTATGCCAATTTGATTTAATCTATCTCTTGTCTTTTCAAGCATAAGACCGGTTATCTTTCTTATGTCAGATTCTTTTAGAGAGTTAAACATGATTGTTTCATCAAGTCTGTTTAAAAACTCTGGTGCAAAGGAATCTTTTATAGCAGCTGATATTATTTCCTTATTTCTCTCATTATCAGCTTCTTCCTTGTCTTCTGCAAGATCAAAACCAATTGATGTCGCCTTGGACAAGCTTGATACACCTACGTTTGAGGTCATGATTATGATGGTGTTTTTAAAATCAACTGTCCTTCCCTGACCGTCTGTTAATCTCCCGTCATCTAGGATTTGTAAAAGGAGGTTAAAGACATCTGGGTGGGCCTTTTCAATTTCATCAAAGAGGAGTACAGAATAAGGATTGGTCCTTACTGCCTCTGTTAGTTGGCCACCTTCATCATAACCTACGTATCCTGGAGGTGAACCTACCAAACGACTTACGGCAAATTTTTCCATATACTCACTCATGTCCATCCTAATTAGCCTATCTTCTGAATCAAAGAGGGCCTTTGCCAAAGATTTGGCTAGGTAGGTTTTACCTACGCCAGTTGGTCCTACAAATATAAAGGAACCAATTGGTTTTTTAGGGTCTTTTAGCCCTACTCTCGCTCTTTTTATAGCCCTAGATACAGAAGCTATGGCCTCATCTTGGCCAATTACTGTGCCAGCTAAGTTTTTATCGAGCTTAGCATATTTGACTTTTTCATCTTCTGTAAGTCTTTCAACCGGTACCTTGGACCAAGAAGCTACTATATTTGCTATATCATCATAGCCTATAGCAATCTTATAGTCTTCATCAGTACTTTCTTTTTCTTCTTCTAGATCAAATTTCTTTTGGTTTATTATATCTCTTAGTCTTGCTGCCTTTTCAAAATCTTGGTCAGAAACTGCCTGATCTTTTTCAGCCTGAAGTTTTTCTAGGACATCTTCCCTACTCTCCTCATTATCATCGATGTCATCATAGGAGAGTATTCTTAATTTTGATGAAGCTTCATCAATTAGGTCTATGGCCTTATCAGGTAAGTACCTGTCAGTTATATACCTATCAGATAGGTCAACTGCTGCCTTTATAGCCTCATCTGTGATTTTTACCTTGTGGTGGTCTTCATACATGGACTTAAGACCTGCTATTATCTTTTTAGAATCCTCAAGGCTTGGTTCATCAACCTTCACTTCCTGCATACGACGAGCAAGGGCTGAGTCCTTTTCCACGTGCTTTCTGTACTCTTCTATGGTTGTGGCACCTATTATTTGAAGGTCTCCCTTGGCTAAGATTGGCTTTAGGATATTTGCCGCATCCATAGATCCTTCTGCAGCACCAGCGCCTAGGACCATGTGAAACTCATCTATAAATAAAATTAAGTCGTCACGGCCCGCTGCTTCTTCAAATAGTTTCTTAAGCCTATCTTCAAAATCTCCCCTGTACTTAGTCCCCGCTATCATTGACGCTAGGTCAAGACTTAGGATGGTTTTATCTTTCATAATAGCAGGTAGGTTGCCATTTACAATTTCACTTGCAAGTCCTTCTGCTATAGCAGTTTTACCTACACCAGGTTCGCCAATTAGGATTGGATTATTCTTAGTCCTTCTCATTAGGATTTGAATAATTCTCTTAATTTCATCTTCCCTACCAATTACCGGGTCGATTTTTCCTGCCTTGGCCATTTCATTTAGGTTAGTTGAAAATTTTGTAATATTTTCACTAAAGTCTGACTCAGACTTTGCCTCTAACTTTTCATTTCTCACTACTGATAGGAGTTGTTTTTTGATAGCTTCCTTTTCTACTCCTGATAGTAAAAACATAATGTTTGTAAAGGAGTCTTCATCATTTAATATAGCCAAAAGGACGTCTTCCTCGCTTGTCGCAAGGGCCCTTCTGTTGTTTGCATAAAACCTTGCAGTTTCTAAAATCTTCCTTACTTTTTTACTATATTCTGTAGCAGGCCTTACGGCTGTGCCCTTGCCAATATTATTTATAACAATAGACCTTAATAGCTCGTAATTGGCACCTGCTACCTCTAGGGCCTTACTCGCACCTGACCCTGTTTTCATGAGGGCAAGCAGGAGGTGTTCGGTACCTATATAGTCATGGTTTAGACTATAGGACTCTCTCCTAGCCTGTTGTGTAAGTTTATTTAATCTGTTATTTTCCATGGCTTTCCCCCATTTCTTTCATCAAAAGTTCGTATCTTTCAGTATCAAAGTTTTCCCTGTACCTACTTGAGTTAAGTTTTTTTATCAGACTATTTATTTCTTCTTCACTAAAGTCTATATCATAGCCTAAAATCTGATATTTCTTAAGTTTATATAGGGCCTTCATCATCTTATCTAGGCTTTTAACTAGCCCTGCTTCAAGACTTTTTTGAATCAAGTTGATTTCTTCTTCGACTGCCCTATCATCTGTATTATTTAAAACTTTATAATCTCTTCTAAATCTTCTCTCGTTTTTAACTACGCTTTCAATGTTTTTTTCTATCTTCCTTAGGTAGCCTTCTGTGTCTTTCCTATAATTGCCGTAATTTTTTAATAGATATAGGTCATCGGCATAGGACTTTAGACCTTGTGGTATATATTTTTGTGGGTAGATACCTACATAAACCATGGCTTGTTCAAAGCCTTGATAGGTTTTTGGTTCATCAATTAAGCCAAAGAGGAATAATTTTATCCAAATTTCAAGGCCATAACCTGCATTTCTCACCCCACTTGTTAGGTAGCCATATTCACTAGAAAAGGCAAAATCAAAACGCCCATCTAGGATTTTTTCAATATCGACTGCCCTTTTATAAGACCCTCTTAGGTCATGATCAAAGTTAGAAATATTTATAGATATGTGGTCCCTATCGTTAATAACTAGGGTGGTATCTCCCTCAAAGATAAGACCAACTTGTGGGAGCTTGTGTCTTACATCTTCGCTTAGAACCATTTCTGAAATAAGTTTGTCAATTGTTTCATCATCTAAATCAGCAAGTAAGACAAGCTTATCTCCAAAGACATTTCTAACCATATCCATTATCACAAGACTTTCATCAAAGGTCATAGATGTTGGAAAATCAAAGCCCTTGATGTTTCGCCTTAGGGAAAGATTTGAAGAAATTATGATATCTTTTGCATAATCCATCAATTTTTCACCTGCATATTTAATTTATCAATTTTTTCCTTAAGATCTGCCGCCAACTCATAATCTTCTGTTGCTACAGATTCGTTTAGCCTTTGGGATAATTCTTTTATCTCATCTGCTACTTGCTTAAATTCTCTTTCTGCCCTAGGATAAGTTCCCTTATACTCACTTAGGTTGTTGTAGGTCTTTAAGACCTTTTCTGTTAGGTTTTTATCTAGGTTATAGCAATGAGCACATCCAAAAACACCATTTCTAATATTTGACTCTAAATTGCCACAATAAGGGCAAGATTTCTCATCTACATTTAATATATAGGATAGGTCTTTATTGGCCTGGCTGTACTTATATTCATAATATCCATCGATAACTTCCTCAAGACTTGGGATAAACTTTTGGATAAGCCCTTCAAGATCCTTTGGATTAAAGGAAATATTTTCAGCACTTACTCTACTTGGGTCAACTCCCTCTGGGATATTTGAGTATTTTTTCATACAATCTTCGCAAAGGTGGATATTGTGGCTATTGCCATTAACAATCACCTTTAGGCTTACACTGGCATCCTTGCCGCATTTATCACATTTCATACTAACTCCTTGCCAAAATACTTAAAAGAAGGCTCTTAACAATCGATGACCTTACGGTATTTCTGCCCTTAGCTTCTATATCAGAAAGGGTCTTATCGCTTGTAGCATACCTTGCCATCAAATACTCGTTTTTATCAAAATATTCCTTCTCATAAAGGTCTCTAAAAAGATTATTGGCGTTTGACTCGCTCATCTCGCTAGCTAAATTCTTTAACAGATAAGAAATATAGTCATCTTCTTCAACAATGGTAATAATCTTTATAAAACCATTGCCACCGCGTTTACTCTCAATAAGGTAGCCATTATAAGGCGTAAACCTAGTAGAAAGTACATAATTTATCTGGCTTGGCGAACAATCGAACTGACTCGCCAGCTCATTTCTTCCAATTTCTAAAGCTCCGTCAACGCTATCAGCGAGCATTACTTTTAGAAATCTCTCTATTTGATTAGTTAAACCTGCCATAATCTCCTGTCTTTCTCTATTTAAAGGTCAAAGCTTACTGACTATCTCTGACCATTGTCTGTAAAATAAAGGAAGCCTTGCTTCCTAAATAAACTATACTAGTTCACTATGAATTATCAACATCAATTTGTTTTTAAAACAAAAGTGCCTTGACTGTTAGCCGGCACCTTCGTAATTGATATTTATTTTTAGTCCCTACGATTCCTGTTCCCAAATAAAAGAAATAATCTTAGTAATTGTAGGGCAGTTGCAAGAGTTGCAGCTACGTAGGTAAGGGCAGCTGACCTTAGCATATCCTTAGCACCTGGAATCTCACTTTGATCTAAAATCTGACTTCTTTCAAGAGCTATGATAGCACGTCTTGAAGCGTCAAATTCCACAGGTAGGGTTACCAGTTGGAATAAAAGTGTAAGGGAAAAAAGGGCTAGGCCTACAGTTATTAGTTTTTGTTGGGATAAAAATACTCCTGCCAAAAGAATTGGGAAGGATAACTTAGATCCAAAATTAACTGCAGGTACCATGTAAGATTTGACCCTAAGAGGTATGTAGCCTTCCTTAAACTGGATAACGTGACCAATCTCATGGAGGGATACAGCAAGGGATGCTATGGACGAATCATTAAAAGATGTGTCAGAAAGAGCCACTTCCTTACTCATGGGATTAAAATAATCAGACAAGGACCCCCTCACTCTTTTTATAGAAATATCCCTATAATTATTATAGTCAAGCACCATCTGGGCAGCCTCAGCCCCAGTTATGCCTCGCCTAGATTTAATTTTTTTATACTTATTAAACTTTGAACTGATATTAGCCTGAGCCAACATCGAGATAACAAGACCTATCAAGACTAAAAAGTAAGTCTTATCAAAATATAATCCATATGGATACATAAGATTCCTCTTTTCTTTTTTCAAAAAAACGCTATTTTAATCGCATTTATAAATTGCTATTTTTATTTATTATATCAAGTTTTTAGGAAAAGTCAAAGATGGTCAAAGTTCTTTTCACTAGTGAGTCTAGTATTCCAGGAATATTTTCTTTTTTATTTTGATTTTAAATTATTTTAATCTTATGATGTTCTATCATATTTACAGTTGAATCTTCGTTCATAAGGAGGGGCGTAGGGGGCGTTCCGCATGCCCCCTTATGCCCCTCCTTAAAATCCACCCCATTACACCCCAGAGGCGGCTCCTTAAGCGGAGTGCGGTAGTTGTTGCTTGCTTTCAGCAAGCTTTTATTATTAGGGGTAATATCCTTGTTTGGGTAGATTGTTATTCCTACAGATTTCTAATCTCCGGTCACCTAAAAATCGCAAACTCGTTTCACTCGAACAGTGCGATTTTCTTAACGGTGACCGGGATTAGAAATCATTACCTGGCATATGAGAGAATTAATCTCGGGGTATCAGTATTACTAGACTCGTTTGGCTTTGCAAAACATTGCTGGTTGTGGCTTTTTGTTTGGTTTTTAATGTATGTAGACTCCTTTACCATATTAATAATATTGACACGGCCAGAGGCTTCTCCACTTAGGTCGAAGCGAGTTATTGTTAATCTTAATAAATTCCAAAGAATTTATTATTCTTTATAGAAAAATTAAATTAGTACTTTAAGAGATAAGTAAGGACAAACATCCACGTTTCGACTAAGCGAAGCGCATGGAGAAACCTCCTAGACCAACTTAAAAACAAGCACTGGTAATACATTCGTCAACACCAACATAAAATCATCACCTTTACTAATTTATCGGAAAATTTTAAAAGTGAATGAGTCGTTATGAAATCTGATGGCAAGCCTGTCCGGCTCGTTTCTATGCTTAGCCCAAATTACAAAGTAATTTGACGGAATGCTTGATGTGGTAGCTGAGGACCGAGCTTAGCGAGTTATCAGATTTTTAACGGGATTCTCTATTAGAAATCATTATCTGATAAAGGAGAGAATTAGTCTCGAGGTTCCAGAATTTGCCTGACTCGTTTGGCTTTGCCAAACTTTGCTTATATAAATTTTCTTCTTTGGATTTAACTGTTTCCAATTTTTTTACCTATTTATATTTGATATAGGTATCAAAAGTAAGGTCGAATTTTTCTACAAATTTATTCTTTAACTTCGTTGCCAAAGGGTCTGTGTTGTCGGCTTCGAAGTAGATTTCTTGGTGGTTTTTGAATAAATATATTAATAAGTCATTTATAAATTCATCTGCAAGGCTATCCTCAAAGCTTGCT
>NZ_CALGYW010000078.1 GCF_937934665.1 uncultured Anaerococcus sp. | reverse complement strand
AACTCTTCCGAAGAAGAGTTTAAGCTAACATATATTTTTTGACCTTTTTGTAAATAAGCGTCATAGCCACAAGACCCTTCATAATAGAAGTAGCACTCATGGCAATCCATACTCCATACACGCCCACAAACGGCATTAAAACTATGGCTATAGGTACCCTTAGGAGATTATTAACTACGCCTAAGATTGCAGGAGTCTTGGTATCACTCATCCCATTAAAACAACCTGCAAGACCTATTTCTATTGACATAAAGGCTTGAGATAGGCCTAAAATCAAGAGATAATTCGCTCCAAGTTTTATCGCTTCTAGATCTCCTGGAGTAAATATTTCAAAAAGTTTGTGCCTAAATATAATTAGAACAAGAGTAGCTATAATACCAATAATAGCAACAAGTCTAAAGGATTCCTTGATAGACTCCTTAACCCTTTTTTTATCTTCTGCCCCATAGTTTTGGGCAACAAGGGCCTGGATACCAACCTGGATACCCTCAGTTGTATTCCATGAAATGGACTCAAGCTGACTACCTATAGCACAAACAGCCACTGGAGTAGGACCAAAGGCAGACATGAACCTATTTAAAACCATGGATATGGATGCATGAAAGCCTGATAAAAGTGCCGCAGGTAGTCCTAGTTTAAAAATCTCTAACTGCCAATTTTCCCTATAATCTATATAAGAAATAGCTGACTTTATAATCCCGTCTTTAGAAATCACTACAAAAAAATAAACCAAGACAACCACAAATTGGCTTAAAACAGTAGCTAGAGCCGCACCCTTAGCTCCCATATGAGGAAAAGGTCCAAGGCCAAAGATTAAAATCGGATCTAAAACCATATTTATAACAAGGCCCACAGCATTGATAACAAAAGGCGTAAAGGAATCACCAAGCGATGTAAAAGCTTGGGTAAACATAGGACCTACAAAGAAGAAAATCATGCCAAGACTTACCACAAAAAAGTAATCCTTGGCAGCCATCTCTGCCTCAAGACCCAAATTATAAAATTCTATAAAGATATTTTTCACAATCAAACAAAAAGTAGTAAAAAACAAACCCATTATCACAGCCTGGATAAATCCGTTGTTTATTATCATCACCGTCTCTTCTTCCTTTTGAGAGCCAAAGGCCTGGGAAGCGTAAACTCCCATCCCAACCTTAGGAATAAGGACAAGAGAGTTGCCTATCCAAAAAATAAATCCAGCTATACCAACCCCTGCTACAGCCTTAGTACCAAACCTTGCTATCCAAATCGTATCAACAAAGCCATAGGTAATCTGGATAAAGGCTGTAAGGGCAAGAGGCAGAGATAGCTTCATAAGCGTATGCCTGATATTTCCATGTAATAAATCAATTTTCCTATTCATAAAGACTCCTATATAAGTAATAACGTTATTATTCTACTAATATTTTACGAATTGTCATTTAAATTATCAAAAGTATATTGATACTATGAAAAACTATGAAAATTTACAAGCAGGCAAGTTCTTCAAAACAGACTCCTACCTAGTCGAAAGACTTTCGTCCTGCTGGGAAAAATTAGTAAAATTAAATACAGAAACAAACAGAGAAGAAAGAAGTAAAATCTGTAAGGAAATCTTTGGAAGCTTTGGCAAATCAACAGTCCTCTCACCCTTTAGGTGCGACTATGGGGAAAATATCTTTATAGGAGATAATTCTTTTATAAACTTCAACGTCTCCATGGTAGATTTAGGAAAAATCAAAATAGGAAATAGGGTCCTCATAGGCCCAGCCACAGGACTATTCACCGCTATCCACCCCATAGACCCAAAAATTAGAGCCACAGGCATAGAAAAAGGAGTCAACATCATCCTAGAAGACGACGTATGGATAGGAGGAAACGCCACAATCCTACCCGGAGTAAGAATAGGCAAAGGCTCCATAATAGGAGCAGGAAGCGTCGTCACCAAAGACATCCCAAAAATGACCATAGCCGCAGGAAACCCCGCTAAAGTTATAAGAGAAATAACCGAGGAAGATAAAATTTATTGGCAAGGCCAGTATGATGAGTATTTAAAAAATTTCAGAGAATAATCTTAACAAAAATTATAACAAATAAATTAGAACTATTAGAGGAAGTCTTTATGATTTCCTTTTTTATTTCATTATACAATCTAAATAGAATTAAAACTTGCTACAAACAATTTCCACATCTTTAAGGAAAATGTTTGTGTGGAGCTTATTTTGATTCTCTACTATAATAAACATACAAGGTGGTTATATGATTGAGACAAGATTAAAACAAATATTTGACTACCTAACTCTTGACTATGACTACCATACGTCCAAAGAGATAGGCGAAGTAATGGAATTATCTTCAAAAACTATTAGGAAGGAGATAAATTCATTAAATGCAGCAATTAATGATAAGGGGGCGATAATTGAATCCAAACCAGGAAAGGGATTTATCTTTAAAATCAAAAACAAAGATAAATTCAAGTCTTTTTTGAAAAACGACTGGTATAAATATGCCTACTACCAGGAAGAAGATGGAGACAAAAATCTTAGATATGTTAATATCTTAAGGATGTTTCTCTTCTCAAATTCCTATATAAAACAATATGAACTTGCTGAAGTCTTTCATATAAGCGAATCTCAAATCAATAAAGATTTGCCTTATGTCAGAGAAATCCTAGAAAATTACGACCTAGATTTGATTTCCAAACCCTACTACGGCATGAAAGTAGAAGCAAGCGAAAAAAACATAAGGCTTGCCATAAAAAACGAAATCGGAGAAGATCCAATACTATTCGATGATGACGAAAATAGGGACTTATTTAGGCAAATTCAAAGAATAATAGATGAAATGGACTTCGGCAAAGATTATTACATGCCTTATGTAAACTTCAAAAATCTAGTGATCCACATCTATATTTCAATCCTTAGAATAAAACAAGGAAAATACATCCATTTTTCTAAAGATTTGGAAAATAATATTGTAGATAATAATGAATTTAGGATAGCAAATAAAATAGCAGTTGAACTAGAAGAAAAATTGGGAATAGAAATCCCAAGCCAAGAGCTAGCCTACATCACTATGCACCTAATAGCCAAAAATACAATTAGGGACCAAGAAAAAATCTCGACTGAAATCCTGGAATTATCTCAAGGGATAATTGATGAAATCTACAAGGTCTCCAAATATGACTTTAGGGCAAATATCGACTTTTACTTTGCCTTGGCAATCCACATTGGTCCTTTGATAAATAGGATAAAATACGGTTTCAACATGAAAAACCCAATCTTAGATGACATCAAAGATAACAAAATCCCCTATTTATTAGCAACAATTGGTGCAAATGTCATAAACGAAAAATACTCTTGTAAGCTAAGCGAAGATGAAATAGGCTACATAGCCCTCCACGTCATGGCGGCTATGAACAACAACTCGTTAAATCAAAAGAAAATCCTTATAATCTGCGGCTCAGGCAATTCTTCAGCTCAGATAATGAAGGCTCAGTTAAATAGAAAGTTTAAAGAAAATATCGACAGCATAGATACAACTGACCTAAGAAGTCTAGAAAATATAAACATGAAAAACTACGACCTCATAATTTCATCAGTAGATCTAAATAACACTTACGATTTGCCAATAGTTTATGTTGATATAATATTTTCTAAGGTTGATTTTGATAATATAAAAATTGCTTTAGATGACAGTAGGCTTGGTAAAATTTATGATATATTTGCAAATTCAGTCTTCATAAAAACAGATGAATTCACAAATAAACTAGAAGTTCTAAAATTTATAGCTGAAACAATTGAGGATAAATCAAATATCAAAAAAGAAAAGGCCCTAAATCAGCTTAAATTCCGTGAAGAATTAGGACAAACATCATTTGACAACATAGCAATCCCCCACATCCTAGACCAGGTAGATGGAGATTCCTATTCAATAATAATAATCCTAGATGATCCTATAAAGTGGAATGATAAAAAGATTAAATTAGTATATTCACTTGTTATAGGTAACAAACTCGGAGATATGAGCTTATACTATGATAAACTAGGCGAACTCTTATCAAATAAAAAAATTATAGAAAAAGCTTTAAAAACAAAGAACACTATGGAATTTATGAATGTATTTATGAAGGGAGGAACAAATGGATAGTAATGAAAAAACCTACGAACTAGCCTTTAATATCATAGTCCATGCTGGAGAAAGCAGAAGCCTTTCATCAGAAGCAATGGACGCAGCAGAAAATTATGATTTTGATAAGGCGGAGGAATTGTTAAACAAAGCAAATGAAGAATTCCTAAAATGCCACGAAGTTCAAACTGGCATGTTAACTAAAGAAGCAAACGGTGAAGAAAACAATATAAATGTCATTTTAATCCATTCACAAGACCATTTGACAATGGCCACAATGGCTATGGACAATGCAAAAAGATGGATCAAAATAAATAAAAAATTACAGAAATTGGAGGGAAAATAATGAAAAAAGTAATTTTGATTTGTAATGCAGGCATGAGTTCATCTCTCATGGCAAAAAAAGTATCAGAACAATTAGAAAAAGACGGAGAAGATATTATAGTTGAAGCTACTACTAGTAGCGATAGCGAAAAAGTATTAACAGACGATGTCTATAACATGATCCTAGTTAGTCCTCAAATAAGAATGTATTTTGATGATTACAAGAAAAAAGCTGATGCTAACGGTAAAGCGATAGCTCAAATTCCATTTAATGCCTATGCCCCAACTCCTATTGGTATAAAAAATATGGAAAAAATCATCTTAGATAATATCAATTAGGAAATAAAATGGACAAACAATTAATGTGGGGAAACTCTACTTCCTCTATGCAAACTGAAGGCGCTTTTGATATAGATGGCAAAGGCAAATCTGTCTATGACATTAGAGAAGCGAGCGAAAATCAAAGCGACTGGAAAGTAGCTATTGATGAATACCATAGATATGAAGAAGATATCAAGCTTATGAAGGAAATGGGAGCCAACTCATATAGGTTTCAAATCTCATGGTCGAGAGTTTTGCCAAAGGGATATGAAAAAGTTAACCATAAAGGTTTAGAATTTTATGACAAGTTGATTGCTTGCCTAGAAAAATACAAAATCGAACCTATTATTTGCCTTTACCATTTTGATATGCCGCTTTATTTGAGCAAAAAATACAACGGGTTTTCGTCAAAAGAAGTAATCGATTATTTCTTTGAATTTTCAAAAATAATAATTGATAGGTATCACAAAAGAGTAAAATATTGGCTAACCTTTAACGAACACAACCTATACTCATCTGATTTTGCTCTTACAATCGCAGGAAGCAAGCTAGAAGTAAGTCCAAAAAACATTCACCAAGTTCAATATAATACCCTAGTATGTCATGGACTAGTTGCAAAATACATCCACGATAATTACAAAGACCTAAAAATCGGAGGTATGCTTGCCTATACAACATATTATCCATATTCTTCTAAAGCAGAAGACAATTATATAAGAAATATTTATAATGATTTTGATTACAACCTATACTTGGATATTTTCACTCAAAAAGGATATATGAACACTTTCAAGGCGTATCTTGCAAATAATAATATAAATTTAGAAAAAACTGATCAAGAAGAAGAAATTATAAATAATATCAAAAGCGATTTTATTGCCTTCTCCTACTACAGGTCGGCAACACTAAAATATCAAGGAAAGGACTACAGTCCTTTGAATACAGATGTTTTTGTTGATAACAAATACCTCGATAGAAACGAGTGGAATTGGGAGATTGATCCTAAAGGTTTAGAAATAGCAATGTTAGAAATCTATAACAAAACTAACTTGCCAGTTTTTATAGTCGAAAATGGTATAGGTCTAAGGGAAGAACTTCCAAAAAATGAATTTATAGAAGATGATATTAGGATTAAATATCTAAAAGATCACTTCGACTCAATGATTAATGCAATAGATAAGGGAGTTGAGTGTATGGGTTATCTTGGTTGGGGCTTTATAGATATACTATCTTCATCAGGAAACATGGACAAAAGATATGGCGTTGTCTATGTAAATAGAGACAATCACGACTTAAAAGATTTAAGAAGAATAAAAAAGAAAAGCTTTGCTTATGTCAAGCAAGTATTCGAATCTAACGGAAAGGATAGAGAAATAAAATGACAGAAAAAAATAAAAAATCATTCGTAGACAAGCTTTCAGAAGCTAGTATGAAGTTTGGTTCACAAATTCACCTAAAATCTCTGAGAGATGCTTTTGCAATAATGTTACCACTATTTATAATTGCAGGTATAGCAGTGTTGATCAATGCTGTTATATTCCCAAAAATTTTAAATGAAGCTCAACTAGAATTTGCTGCACACTGGGCAGTCTCAGTTTCTAATGCAACCTTGAACATATCTGGACTTCTAATCTGCGGTATAGTAGCCTATACCTTATCTCAAAACAAAGGTTTTGAACACGCTATCACAGCTGTAATGATTGCTATAGCTTCACTTATAGTTATGATGCCTCAAACAATTGATGTGACAGGTGCAAATGGAGAAGTTGTCCAAGCCGGAGGAGTTTTATCCTTCAACAATCTTGGTACTAATTCTATGTTTGGTGGTATCATCATGGGTCTTCTCGCTACAGAATTATTCATCAGATTATCAAACATAAAAGCCATCAAAATCAATATTGGCGGAAATGTACCTCCAGCAGTTAACAATTCTTTTAACAACTTAATACCAGTAATATTAACCCTTCTTATATTCTCTGTAATATCATTTATTCTTTTCTACTTCTTCCAAGTAGATTTAATAACACTAATTGCAACAATGATCCAAGAACCACTAAGAAAAGTTAATACTTCACTACTAGGCACAATTTTAATCTACAGTTTAGGTAACCTAATATTTACTTTTGGTATCCACCAAGCTGTAATTTACTCAACAATACTAGAACCATTACTACTTGTAAATATCAACGAAAACATGGAAGCAGCTAGAGCTGGCCTTGAAATTCCACACATTATGAACCTAAGTCTAGTTCAATGCTACGGTCTTATCGGTGGATCAGGATCAACAATCTGCCTATTAATAGCAGTATTTTTATTCTTTAGAAAAAACAAACAATATAGGCAAATCGGTGAATTATCTGTCTTACCAGGTTTATTTAACATCAACGAACCAATTATCTTTGGTTTCCCAATAGTATTTAACCTACCAATGATGATTCCATTCGTGTTGGTACCAGCTATGGGTATCTTGATAAGCTATGCCGCAACAGCAATCGGCTTTATGAACAAAGCAAGCGTCCTAGTACCATGGACAACACCACCTCTATTAAACGCTTATTTAGCAACAGGTGCTGACTTTAGGGCTGTTCTTGTTCAATTAGTAGTTATAGCACTTGGGGTATTAATCTACCTACCATTCTTAAGAATAAGTGCCAAAACCCTTGAAAAACAAGCAGAATTAGAACAATAAAATTAATTAAAATAAACCTTGTGCCTATATTGATGCAAGGTTTATTTTATTAAAAATATTAGAAAGGATAAATAATGCCATTTAAAAAAGATTTTTTGTGGGGAGGAGCAACAGCTGCCAACCAATGTGAAGGAGCTTTTGATGTTGATGGAAGAGGTCTTGCAAATGTAGACCTCTGCCCTGTTGGAGATGATAGGCAAAAAATAATTGAAGGCAAGAAAAAAATGCTAGATTTTGAAGATGGATATTTCTATCCAGCAAAAAATGCCATAGATTTCTACCACAATTATAAAGAAGATATAGCTTTATTTGCAGAAATGGGCTTTAAAGTTTATAGGTTTTCTATAGCTTGGACAAGGATTTTCCCACAAGGTGATGAAGAGTATCCAAATGAAAAAGGTTTAGATTTTTATGAAAAAGTTGTAGATGAGTGTTTAAAATACGGCATAGAACCACTCATAACTCTAGTTCATTTTGATTTCCCAATGCATTTAGCAAAAAAATATGGAGGATGGAGAAATCGAAAAACCATAGATTTTTATGCAAAATATGTTGAATCAGTCATGGAAAGACTTAAAGGAAAAGTCAAATATTATCTAAACTTCAACGAAATGAATATAATCCTTGAATCGCCATTTATGGGTGCAGGTCTTTATTTTGAAGAAGGAGAAGATAAAGAAAAAGTCCAGTACCAAGCTATTCACAACGAACTTTTAGCAGCAGCTAAGGCCAAAAAAATAGCAAAAAAAATAGATCCAAATATTCAAATTGGATGTATGCTAGCCGCTCAAATATGCTATCCCCTAACATGCAATCCTTTGGATGTATTAGCATCTCAAAAGGAAAATCAAAATAATTATTTCTTTGTCGATGTCCAAGCAAGAGGAGCTTACCCTAAATATAAGCTTTATGAATTAGAAAGAAAGGGTATTTTACCTGATATAAGCGAAGAAGATAAGAAATTATTATCTGAAAATACGGTAGATTTTATATCTTTTTCATATTATTCATCAAGAACAATAGGCGCATCTTCTGAAAACACCAAAATTTCCAACAACCTTAAAACATCAGAAAATCCTTACCTAGAAAATTCAGCCCGGGGTTGGACAATCGATCCTATTGGCTTAAGAATCACACTCAACGATATATATGATAGGTATCAGAAACCAATGTTCCTAGTCGAAAACGGCCTTGGGGCAAAAGATACTCCCGATGAAAACGGATATGTAGAAGATGACTATAGAATTAACTACCACAAATCACATATAAAAGCCATGAAAGAAGCTATAGAACTTGATGGAGTAGACATGATGGGCTACACTAGCTGGGCTCCAATAGATCTAGTATCTGCATCTACAGGAGAAATGAGCAAGAGATACGGCTTTATCTATGTAGATCGTGATAATTACGGCAATGGTACCCTTAAAAGATTTAAGAAAAAATCCTTTGCTTGGTATAAAAAAGTCATCGCTTCAAATGGTGAAGATTTAAACTAATAAAAAGGAGCTTCGGCTCTTTTTTATTTGATATATTTACCTTTTATAAACATTTATGGTACACTAAAATAAGAATTTGGGGGTTTTATGGTTAGAAAAAATACGGACCTTTATCCTGATTTGGGTCTTTCTGATATTATTAAAATTTTACATGATAAGGACCGTGAGCGTTTATCTTACGAGGATTTTTCTGATTGTGGGGTTGAGATTATTTCTAATCTTTCTTATAAAAATGATGAAGATAGCCACCATAATTTTGATATTTATTATGGAAATTCCAAATACAAGCCACTTCCAACAATTATTATAGTTCATGGAGGTGGCCTTGTTTATGGGAGAAAAAAACTTAATAAAAATTTGGGGATTCGTTTTGCCCAAAAGGGCTTTAATGTGGCTAATATCAACTACAGGCTCCTGCCTGATACGACTTTTACCGACCAGGTTAAAGATGTGGCGGATGCTTTTGCTTATATTTATGAGAATTCTTCTAGGCTTAAGCTAAGTAGGGGTGAGATTTTTATTTTGTCGGATTCGGCTGGTTCTCTTTTATCCCTGGCAGCTCTTGCTCTTATGAAGGATTCAAAAATTCGCAATATTTTTGGGATTAATGCTTTAGATTTTGATGTTTCAGGTCTGGCTTTTATCTCTCCTATGACAGGCCTTGTGAAATCTGGATCTTTTTCTCTCATAAATGAGCCTGCAAGGAGAAATTTGACGAAAGAGCAAATTCCTTTTACAGATAATATCCTAAAGGCTTTGGAAAATATGGCTTTACCGCCTTCTATAATTGCTACCAGCGAGGAGGATTTTATTAGAGATCAGGCTCTTTGTCTCAAAGCTTTTCTAGATTCAAAAAATATCAGGAATAAGTTTTTGGATTTCAAGAAAAAGGAGTCCTATCCTCTAGGCCATGGTTTTACAATTTCTCATCCAAATCTTTATGAGAGCGGGCTTGTTATTGATGAAATCGAGAGATTTTTCAATAAATATTAAAAGACTTCGTTCTCTTAAGCATGTCGACAAAGTATATAAACATACGTCATTCCGGCAGAGAATCCATCAGATTCGACAAGGAATCCCATAAATTACAGGATTTTTCCTCACTTCGTTCGTCTGAATGACATCAGAAAATGACTTTGTCTATAGCCTGAAGAGAGTTCAGTCTCATTTTTTATTTTTTAGGAAAAGGAGAAATTTTGGGTAAAAGATAAGTAAAAGAACTAAAAAGGATGGCGATTATGACAAATATTATTTCTACAGAAAGAAAACCACAGTTTCAAGATTTTAAGAGATCAGACTTGGCTGAGAGGCTAGGCAGGATGGCTAGGATTTGCTCCGACCTTGATGTTCCTATTTTGATTATGGTTGATGGATGGGAGTCTTCTGGCAGGGGCTACGTTATTAAGGATTTGACTCGCGAGTTTGCAGCCAAAGACTTTGATGTAGAGGTTCCCGATAAGGATGACGCTTGGGATGATTCTTATCCTTTTATAAGAAAATTTTGGGTAAATATTCCAAAAAAAGGCAAGATCAAAATTTTTGATAGGTCTTTTTATTACAAACTTTTTGAAAAACTCGATTTATCTGATAAAAAAATCAAAAATAGGATTAATTCGATCAAAATGACTGAAAAAGCTCTTTACGATGACCAGACAATTATTATCAAATTTTTCCTAAATATTGATAAAGACGAGCAGAAATCAAGGATTACGGACCTAAAAGATTCTATCAAGGAAGATTTTTACTTGGACGGCCTTGATAAGGACCAGCAAAAACATTACGAAGCCTATGAGAAACATTTCAAAAAACTCCTAGAAGCTACAGATTTTCCTTATGCTCCATGGGATATAATTGATTCAAATGATAAAAAAGAAGCCTCCAAGGAAGCCTTGGGTATAGCCATCGAAAGGCTAAGCCAGGGGCTTGAAAGGGTGATTAGGCAAAGAAAAGAAAATGAAAACACCGAAAGAAATTATACCAAGGCTAAGTCAATTCTTAAAAATCTTGACCTTACAAAGACCATAAGCGATGAAGACTACCATAAAAAGAAAGACGAGCTCCAAAAAGAAGTGGCTGAATTAATGTATGAGTATTATGAAAAGGGAATCAGCCAAGTTTTAGTCTTTGAAGGGGTAGATGCAGCTGGTAAGGATGGCGCTATCGAAAGACTTATCAAGGAGGTTGACCCAAGACTTTATACTGTTCATGGCATATCTGCCCCATCTAAAGAGGAACTTGATCGAAATTACCTTTGGAGATTTTATAGTAAACTCCCTAAAGATGGCTACGTCAGTATCTTCTCCCGATCTTGGTATGGCAGGGTCATGGTAGAAAGAGTAGAGGGCTTTGCCAAAGTTAATGAATGGGACAGGGCCTATGAAGAAATAGCCAATATGGAAAAAGAAATCTACGACCATGGTAGCCTTGTAATTAAATTTTTTGTAACTATAGATAAGGATGAGCAACTAAATCGTTTTAAAGATAGACAAAGAAATCCGGACAAACAATACAAAATCACCGACGAAGACTGGCGTAATCGAAAAAAATGGGATGCCTACCTTGATGCCATGGATGAAATGCTAGAAAGAACCAACCTCACCTATGCCCCATGGGTAATAGTTGGGTCAAATCAAAAGAAATACGCAAGAATCAAGGTAATGGAAGAATATATTAAGATTGCTAAAGACCATTTGAAAAAATTAAAAAAATGAATCTTTAATAATTCATATAGAAAAAGACGAGAATATTTATTTTCCCGTCTTTTTTGCTGGGCTTATTTGAAAAACCCCTTGTTTTTATTCTTCAACTTCTTCTTCTGGAAGTTTGTCTATATATTTTTTCTTAAGTCTTAGTGATGATGGGCAAACTGCTATGCCGCCTTCGCCTGTTTCGCGAAGTCTTTCTGGAAGGGTATCTCCCACTCTTTTCATTGCATCTACTGCTTCATCAAATGTTACAAACATTTCTACTCCTGCCATGGCCATGTCTGCACTTGCAAGTGCATTCATGATACCGTTAGCATTTCTTAGGTTGCATGGGAATTCTACCATGCCACCGATTGGGTCACAAATTAGTCCCATGATGTTTAAAAGAGCTGCTGTTGCGGCATTTTCTTGGATTTCTATGTCATATCCTCTTAGGTAGCATACTGCTGCAGCTGCCATAGCTGCTGCTGATCCAGTTTCTGCTTGACAACCACCTTCTGCACCGGCAAAAGTTGCGTTGTCAAAAATTACCTGACCCATTTGGGTCGCTACTAAAAGAGCTTCACAAAGTTTCCTGTCATCATAGTTATATTTTTGTAGCATGGTCATCATTGTTGCAGGGATTATTCCTGCTGATCCTGCTGTTGGAGCTGCTACTATTCTTCCCATAGCTGCATTTACTTCTGATGTTGATAGGGCCATAGCCATAGCTGTTGAAGCTGTTTCGCCTAGTACTGATTTGCCACCTAGGAAATATTCGTGCATTTTCTTTGCGTTGCCGCCGGTCATGCCTGTTACACTTCTAACGTCTTCTTCTAGAGCTCTTTGAGCTGAAGCTTTCATTACATCTAGAGTCTTTTGAAGCCTTGCGAAGATTTCTTCTTCAGTTTTTCCTGTGTTTTCTATTTCGTCTTTTACAGATAATTGCCAAAGGTTAAGATTTTCTTTTTCACATCTTTCCTTTAATAATTTCATTGTAGTAAGCATAATTCATCCCCTATCCTATATATTTCAAGAAGGTGAAGTCTTTGCCTTCCCTGATTTTTTCAAGGATACCTTCTTTTAGTGGTTCGTCTAACTCGCAAACTAACATTACATTGTCGCCGTCTTTTATGGTTTTCATCATATGGATGTTGTAGCCATATTCAAAAAGAATTCCTGATACGTGAGCTATAACTCCCTTTTGTTCACCATAGGCCATAAAAAGAGTTGGTTTGGTTGCGTAATATTCGATTGGATTACCATTTACCTTGGTTATTACGATTGCTCCTCCACCTATGGATGAGCCTTGGACTTCTAAAGGTGACCTATCTGGGTATTTAAAGACAATTCTAACTGTATTTGGGTGAACATCGCCAAGGTCTGTTTCAAAAAATTCATATTTGATTCCTGCTTCGTCCGCATAATCAAATGAATTTATTATTCTTTCATCATCTGGTTCATATCCTAGTACTCCCCCTACTAGAGCTCTGTTTGTACCGTGGCCCTTGTAGGTTTTAGCGAAGGATCCGTGAAGGTAGAAGTCTACTTCATTGAAATTTCTATCTACCATTTTTCTTGCTATATTTCCAATTTTACAAGCTCCAGCTGTATGTGAGCTTGATGGGCCAACCATTATTGGGCCCATTATGTCAAATATTGAAGCATTTACTGCCATAGTGTCTCCTTTTTTAGATTTTAAAGGGACGTTAACTTATTAATTGAATTAATTTTCGTTAACATCCCCTGATTTGCAAAATTTACGTATTATTTAACTGGGTCTGGTTTCCAGTTCTTATCACCTAAAATGTTCTTGTGGTAGAACTTATCAACTGCTACTGCTAGGGCTGTATCGCCTGAGATGTTTGCAGCTGTACCAAATGAGTCTTGAGTTAGGTATAGGGAAATAGCAAGTGATGCCATAGCTGATTCTGGGCTAATTCCTACTATTGGTAGGAATGGAAGAGCTGACATGATTGCGCCACCTGGTGCACCTGGTGCTGCTACCATTGCTATACCTAGGATAGCTATAAGTTGGACCATTAGGCCATATGAGTGGTCCATGTTGTACATTGTAAGAATTGTAAATACACAACCTGTGATTGTAATCATAGAACCTGGCATGTGAACTGTAGCTCCTAGTGGAATTACGAAGTCCCTAATTGGTTGAGATACACCGTTTGCCTCAGCACATTCTAAGTTTACTGGAATTGTTGCTGCTGAAGATTGGGTACCTACAGCTGTGAAATAACCTCTAAGTTGGTTTTTAAGCATAGCAAATGGGTTTTTGCCTGCGTAAGAACCTGCTGCAATAAATAGTAGTGTGATATAGATTAAGTGTAGGGCTATGATGCAGATAAATATCTTCCAGAATATTGAAAGTACTGCAAATACAGAACCTGTGAAGGCCATCTTAGCGAAGTTACCCATGATAAAGAATGGAAGCACAGGAACTATAGCTACTGCTAGGACTTGAGTGATGATTTGGTTAAATTCATCAACTGCTCCGTAGAGGTACTCGCCTGAGCCTTTCTTTCTTAGCCATGATATGCAAATACCAAGCATAAAGGCAAAGATGATACCACTTGTAACTGTAAAGAATGGTGCTATATCTACGCTAAAGTATGGGTCAATTTTGATTTCGTCTGCTGCTTGGATAGCTGCCACTTGTTCTTGGCTGATAAAGTTTGGGAAGATAGCTTTTGACATAAAGTATGAAGCTGATCCACCAATAAGTGTAGATGCATAAGCTAAAGCTACTGTTATACCTAAAAGCTTTCCTGCACCTTCACCTAAGTCTGCTATACCCTTAGTAACGAATGCTAGAATCATAAGTGGGATTATGAATCCTAAGAAGTTACCAAATATAGATGAAAATGTTATAAAAATTCTAACTATTGATTCTGGTAAATATGTACCTATTAGGATACCTAGGATAATACCACAAATCATTCTTGGGATTAAACCAATTTTTTTCATTTTTCTCTCCTTTTTTTGAAAAAATTATGTAAACCTTTGCAATTGATAGAAGAGATCACTCGGAATGATATATATTTTTAGATCTTAGCCCTAGATCAGAAAATAATTGATTATAAATTCATTTTCCAAAGTCATATCTTTCTATCGACTTTGATTATATATTAAAAAAACGTTTGTGTCAACACCTTTTAGGGGCTTTTTGTAATAATTTTCGGAAAACATTTTTTCTCAATATATCTAAAATGTTATAAATATCTAATTGTATCCCCTTACAATTTTTGTAATTTTAGGAAAATATTTTTTTAATTTTTCTGATAAATTAAAAAATTAACAATGTTTCAAGCCCCAATCTGGAAAAAGTTTTCCAATATTTTGCTAGTTCAATTTATAAGTTCGAAGTTAA
>NZ_CALGYW010000077.1 GCF_937934665.1 uncultured Anaerococcus sp. | reverse complement strand
CAAAAGCAATCAATTTTAAAAGTTCATCCTTCATATCAAAGGCTTCAGACTTTGACCTTATTTCCATATCCATTAGCCTATCGTTTATTGCTATAAGATCATCTAATGAGTAATTTTTTATATTTCCCTTGGCCTTTTTTAGTTCAAAAGAACCTATCTTAGCTGACTTCATTATAAAAGAATCATTAAAATTAGATTCAGTTAAGCTTTTTACAGCTGTTAGTATCCTAAATTGTCTAATTATCATGTGGTAGATCATAAATAAGTCTTCACCAGATTTTTCCATCAAGATTAGATTTTTTAGGGCTACTTTACTATTTCTAGCTGCTATAGCATCTGTGAGATTAAAGATATTTAGGTTTAAAACCTGGTCTAATTGGTCGTCTATGTCTTCTTTTTTTATAATTTCATCAGATGAATTTGAAATGATTTTATCAACCGAATTTACAACTTCAAATAAATCTATTTCACTATTATAAGTTAGATATGAAAATCTGTTTATTATTTCATCTATATACTTATTTGATATCTTTTTATTATTTTTTATAAATCTTCTTCCTATAAAAGACCTTAATTCCTTGAGATTTAACCTATCTATCTCTACTACTGTCCCATTCTTATTTATGGCCTTATAAAATTTCCCCTTGAAGGGTTTATTATCTGAAAAAATTAAAAGTGTGGCATAGGCTGGAAAGTCTTTGGCATCCTCAGCTATTTTATCTAAGATAAGTTTATAATTTTTAACCCCATCTTTGGATAGGTCTATATTTTGCCAAATTATAATTTTTTTATCTTCCATAACAGGATAAGTCTCATAGGTATTTTTTATAGTATCAAAGTCAGTATCTCCTTTGATTTTTATTAGGTTAAAATCCTTAATATTTATAAGTCTTTCTGCTTCTTCGGTAATAGTTGTATTTAGGTATTCTTCTTTTGAATCAAATAAATATATGCCCGATGTTTTTAAACTAGAAAACTTTTTAAAAAATTCTATATATTTCATCTAAAAAATCCCCCTTTCAAGTATTTATCCACCCTTACCTTATTTTTGTCAAACTTTATTTTTACCAGACCGTCAGTTTGGGTGTTATATTTTTTAATTTCCTCTATATTATTTAGGATCTCATTACTGGGATGTCCATAGGTGTTGTTTCTACCTGCTGATATCAAAATTATTTTTGGATTAACATATTCGATAAATTCTTTAGAACTAGATGATGCCGAGCCGTGGTGGGATAGTTTTAGAATATCTGCCTTAATATTCAATTGATCTTCATAGACAGAAGATAGGTCGCCAAGAGTTAGGATTTTTTCTCCATTTATATCAATTAAAAGTCCAAGAGAGGCATCATTTTTATCAGCATCTCCCTCACTTCCATCATAAACACAGGTAATCTTTCCAGATTTTAACTTAAAGGTATCGCCTTTTTTCATAAAAATCGGTTGGTATTTTTCTATAAATTCTTCTGATATATGTTTATCAGTGATAATATTTTTTATTCTAAAATTTTGCCTCAAGATATCAAGATTTCCTGCATGGTCCTTATCTTCGTGACTTATAAAGACAGCCTCTATATTTTTTATACCAAGGCTTTTAAGATAAGGCACTAAAATTCTTAATCCTGAGTCATAATCTTCGTATTTTGGCCCTCCTACATCTATCAAGTAGTATTTCCCCTTGTCATTAAGTAAAAAAGCATCGCCCTGGCCTATGTCAATCATTTGATATTCAATTGGCTTATCAAGTCCCCTAACTCCCATAGATAATAAGACTATGATAAGGGATGTCTTTAAAAATTTCCCTAAATTTTTCTTATTTCTTATATTGGTAAGTACAAAAATGAGGACAAAAAGATAAAGACTTACAAAGATACTTTCTGCCATAAATTCTATAGATAAAAATTTCATACTAGCAAGGATTTCCGTCATATTTAAAATAGAATTTATCATTAGATCAAGGATGATAAAAACCGGTTTTAAAAAACCTCTAAATAAAGGATATAAAAATATCAAAGCAAATATAATATACATAGCTATTTCAAAAACTGGCACTATTAGAAAATTTGCAAGAATTGATAAAAAGTTAAAATACCTAAAATAAAAGGCTGTAAAAGGCAAGACTGCAAGCTGGATACTTGTGGTAAAGGCTAGCCTATCTCTTATAAAACCTTCTTTAAAGTATATCTTTAACTTAGGATAAATCCTAAATATCGCAAACATAGTCGTAAAGGATAAAACAAAACCTACATTTAAAATTGCAAAGGGATTTATAAATAAAATTATAATCGCCGCTACCATAAGGGCCTTTACCCTATCGACTCCTCTTCTTAATAAAAACCCTATAAATACTAGAAAATTTACTATAAGTACCCTTAAGATAGAATAGGCAAAACCTATTATATATCCGTAGATAAGGGCAAGAAGTAAGGAAAGAGTCATTGACTTCTTATAGGAAAGTCCAAGTTTTGATAAAATAAAAACCATAAAACCAAGAAGTAAGTCTATATGAAAACCTGAAATAGCCAAAATGTGGGCAAGACCTAACTTATTAATATCAGTCCTATCAAAAAGATTATCAGCAAGAATAACAGATATTATAAAGTCTGCCGCATCCCCGGATAAGTTTTTTCTAAAAATCTTACTTACATAGGTAGTAAAAGTCCTTCTTAATTTTAGGAAAATATTATTAGACCTAAGCCTTGTAAGTTCAGGGTTTAAATCTTTGGCCTTAAATTCAAGGCCTACTCCCTTAGATATAGCATAAAACCTATAAGAAAATAGGTTTGGATTGGTGTTAGTATTTACAAGTCTTAAGTCACCTTGTGTGCTTATCTTATCCCCTATATCAAAGTCTTCCTCATCAAAGAGAAATGCCTTTTTCTTATTATCAAGCCTTATAGTGTACCTATAAGAAGACTTACTCATCTTTTTATTGAGTACGGTAAAGTTGACATTTACGTTCTCATTTTCTACAGGTCCAATCCTATGAAACTTAAAGCTTGCGAGTGAAAAACCCACTAAAACTGCCAAGAAAAATATTCCATAGTCTTTATTTTTCCTATAAAAAGATATGGCAGGTATAAGAATTCCTAAGGCTAGGAATAAAATATTTAAATTTTCAAAATTAATAAAGCCCAATATTCCAAGGATTAAGCCTAGAAGCAAGTAAGCAATTCTTTTTTTCATAAAAAACCTCTATTTCATTATATCATATGATATAATAGATTAGAGGTGAAAAAATGAAATTTTACGAAAAATATCCAGAGATCCTCGATATAACTTGCGAGGTAAAAGATAAAAGAATTAAAAACAATATAAGTGAACTTATTGTAGATAAAAGCATTTTCATGCCAAGTAATGATTTTTTAATAAATGATTATAAAAGTGCGG
Organism: uncultured Anaerococcus sp.; assembly: GCF_937934665.1. GTDB lineage: Bacteria > Bacillota > Clostridia > Tissierellales > Peptoniphilaceae > Anaerococcus. Next base: position 1,605 of record NZ_CALGYW010000077.1, on the reverse strand, counting down.
GAGACCTTGAAATCATAGATGTCAAAGAAAAAAGAAGCAAGGACCTAATATCTGTAAAAGGCAAATATACAAAAGATACTGTAAAACTTGTCGTAGATAAAAAACTTAGGTATAGGAATCTCTACTACAATACTGCCTACATTCTTTTTCAAATATTTCTTGAAGGGTTTTATGGCAATATCAAAACCAAATTATTTTTAAACGAAGATAAGGCCTATATAACCCTTTTAAATTACAGAGCAGATATAGACCCAGAGCTTTTTGATGAGATGATAAACTACGCCATAGACTCAAACCTACCTATTAAAACCAAGGCAGGTATAACTGAAGTCGCAGGTCTTGGTACCGTAATTAATTCTTATATAAATTTTGATAATACCTATAAAATTAGAAATTTTAAGGTTCTTGATATAAATAGGGACGGAAAAAATACAATAATATCCTTTGCTGCTGGAAGATAAAAATTTGACATTAATTTTCTACTGTGGTAAATTATTAGAAGTTTAAAGAAAGGAGAAAAGAAACATGACAAAAATAAGAAATGTAAAAGAAGGACGTAACTAGTAAGTAAGGATAGCTCCTTGACTTACATAGAAAACTAAGGAGGATGCCGAATTTTCAGCTATATGAAAGAATTTAAATTTTTGATTAAAAAGATGGCACATTTAGAGCCAATCATGTTTTTACTAATCGCACTTTACGGTCTATTTGTTGGGCTAAAACCCTTCTTATGGATTATTTCACCTGCCTATATACTAGAAAACTATCAAGGAAATCCTGAAGTTTTTCCATTATTTTTTATAGGCTTATTTTTTATTTCTTCACTTATCAGCTTTTTTGACGCCTTTGTTATGGGCAATTACAGGATGAGGATGAACCACGTCCGCTATAAGCTGATGAATATGATCACAGAGTATTCACTCTATCTACCCTACGCTAAGAAAAAAGAAAAAACTGAATCTGAAAAAATAAGTGATGCCATGAAGGCTGTAGAATCACCTTGGGGCGGAGCTGGTGGCATTATGATGGATTTGCCAAATATTTTTTCTATGCTTATCTCTATAGGTGGATTTTTGTGGATATTTACTACAATAGATCTTTGGGTCTTAATCACAACACTAATCCTAACTGGCCTTTCTTGGGCACTTTTAAACCAAGTCCCAAAATCTTATGACAGATACTGGGAAGAAATGAGTCCAAATTGGGATAAGTTTGCCAAACTTAATAACGAAATGAAATCTCCCCTATCTAAACAGGATATTTTAATTTTTGATACCATAAGGATTTTTAAATCTTATTATGGAAAAACAAATAGGGATAGAATAAGCCGCTTAGGGGAAGTCAACACAAAGACCCTAAGGATTTTCACCCTAGCAAATATTTTTAACCTAATCAGGGACGGTCTTATAATTTACTGGCTAATGATAGGCCTTGTCGCTGGCAGGATTTCTATAGCAAATTTCTATATCTATTTTACAGCAATCTTTGCTTTTATTGCCTTTAACCACCAAACCATGTGGGTTTTTTCTGATATTAGAAGAAACTTTACTATGTTTAAGCCATTTTTTAAGATTACAGATGTCTATAAGGATAAAAAAGAAGAAA
>NZ_CALGYW010000076.1 GCF_937934665.1 uncultured Anaerococcus sp. | reverse complement strand
ACAGCTTCTTCGCTTACTGATTTAGTTTCCGCTGGGTTTTCTTCTTTGTTTCCACATGCTACAAGACTTCCCGCTAGCATGAGGGCTAGTATTAATTTATTTTTCATTTTCTTCTCCTTTCTTTTCTTATAAATTCACTTCTTATGGCCTTGGTTGGGCAGGCCTTTATACAATCTCCACACCTGATACATTCTAAATGGGCTGTATTTTCTCTTATGTCCACATCCATCTTGCATACTTTTGCACACTTGCCACAATTTATACACTTATCTTCATTTAAGTTTAATTGATAGAGGGAATACTTATTGAAGAGCGAATAAAAGGCACCAAGAGGACAAATCCACTTACAAAAAGGTCTAAAAAATCCTATAGAAAGGATAATGGTAATAATTAAAATTACAAATTTAAACCTAAATAAGGGTCCAAGGGCTGCCCTTAGTGAAATATTTTTCCCAGCTAGAGGAAGGGCTGCTTCTAGGATTCCTTGGGGACATATGTACTTACAAAAATATGGTGGTACAACTTCATACTGACCCTTTAGGGCAAAGCCTATCCCAACTAAAAGACTAGATAAGATTATGTATTTGATGTACCTTAAGGCCTTTAACTTCTTAGTTGAAAATTTCTTTGTAGGAATCTTATGAAGTAGGTCTTGGAAAAATCCAAAGGGACACAAAAATCCACATATGAGCCTAGCAAAAACCACTCCAAAAAACATCATTATCCCTATTACATAAAAGGAAAACTTATATTTTTTAGACCCTATAACAGCCTGAAGGCTCCCTATAGGGCAAGATCCTGCTGCTCCCGGACATGAATAACAATTTAAGCCCGGTAGGCAAAGTTTTTTGCCAGGCCCCTGGTAGATTTTTCCTTTAAAGAAATTATCCAAGTGAAAGTTGTGGGCGAGTGTTGATAAGGCTTGGATAATAAGTCTCTTATGATTTCTTAGCTTATCCAATGCCTATACACTCCAAACATAAGTTTATGGCCTTTATAAAAACTGTATCGACCTCTCCCCTATAGGCCCCAAGACCTATGAAGGCAAGGCTTAGGGCGAGAAGTGTCAGACTTGTTTTTTTATTTTTCATCCTTATCTCCTTTTCACTAAGTCTATTCTAACAGAGTTTATATTAAATTCTCATAAAGACTTGGGAATATTTATTACAAAAATCGATCCTTGGGGGTTATTATCGTAAATTTCAATTTTTGCCCCAAGCATATCAGCAATAGTCTTTGATAGACAAAGGCCTATTCCATAGCCTTCCTGGCCCCTCGATGAGTCAATCTGATAAAATAATTCAAAAATTCTTTCCTTATCGCTTGGAGATATGCCTATACCCGTATCGGCGATTTTTATCTTGACCTTATCCCTATCTTCTTTAGCAGAAATATCTACCCTGCCTCCAGGATTGTTGTATTTGATAGCATTTTCTACTATATTAAAGACCAGCCTTTGAAGGAGACTATCGTCTGTTATAAGGCTAATATTTGTATCCCTTGCTATAATACGAACATCTCTATCATAGGCCTTATCTTCTAAGTCAAGGACTATCTCATCTATCAATATATCTAAATTTACCTCATCAAGTTTTATGTCAGATTTTTTCCTAAGGGATAAAATCGCATCTACAAGACCGCTTAACTTAGCTACGTTATTATCTAAAACCCTCAGCATCTTCTTGGCATCAGCATCATCTGTCTTTTGCCTAAAAAGATCAAGCTGGCTTTTCATAACAGCTATGGGCGTCCTCAGCTCATGGGCCACATTTGAAGAAAAGTCTTTCTGCCTTTTATAGTCTGCGTAGATTTTTTTTAGCATCTTATCAAAAGTCTCAGAAAATTCTACTATTTCGCTAGAAGTATTATCTAAAATCACCAAATTTTCAAAGCTTTCCGGCTTATCAATATCAACCTCAGATATTTTTTTCTGGAGATTTTTAAGGGGAGCTAGGATTTTCTTTATGATAAAGGCAAAGGAAAGGGAGCCCAAAATTATAACTGCAGACATTACAAAAATTAGATAGATTCTAAAATCACTTGAAGATTGCACCTTAGATGAGTCTATAAAAAGAACCATAGACCTATCCATGGTGCCCATATTGGTATTTATATCTTCTATAACCGCGTCAATTATCATGGCTTGCTTACGACTAATTAGGTACATACTGACGAGAAGCATGATTATAAAAAATATGACCACAGCTGCAATGAGCTTAAAAATTAGGGAATCATAAATTTTCTGTTTCATGAATCCTATATCCCTTACCAATAACATTTTCTATTAGGTTTTTGCCACAGGCTGCCCTTAGTTTTTTCCTAAGAGATGACATGTGAACCCTAACAGTATTTGAAAACCCATCCGCATTTGAATCCCAAACATGCTCTATAAGCTCTTCTGCAGATATAAAACGCTCAGAATTTAAAAACAAATACTCCAAAATCCCTGTTTCCTTGACCGTAAGAGGGATAACTTTACCGTCAAAAGATGCTTCTCTTTTTACTGTATCAAAACATAGGTCTGATATTTCTATGGTAGTAGCCTGGTGGATTTTCTTGCCCCTTAAGTGAGAACGCATCCTCGCATCAAGCTCTCTTAGGGCAAAAGGCTTAACCATATAGTCGCTTGCCCCAAGATCAAGACCCCTTACCCTATCTTCTATGTCACTTCTTGCAGTAAGCATAATTATCGCCACTTCCTTATTATCTACTCTTATAGCCTTTAAAATCTCAAAACCATCCTTGCCAGGAAGGTTTACATCGAGGATTATGAGGTCATAACTTTCAACAAAGGCCATGTCAATGGCATCATCCCCATTACTAGCCTTATCAGTCACATAGCCTAAGAGAGTAAGACCCTCAGCTATGGAATCAAGCAAATCCAGTTCATCTTCTACTATCAATACCTTCATGATTATTCCTTTCCCTATATCTAGTATTTTTCATCTTGATTATATCACAAAGCCATTAAATTAAGATTAAGATTTATAAAATCAAGACAAGGATTAACCTTAAAACTTTTGTAAGGAATCTTAAATAACTTTAATTGCCCCTTTACATTTTTTAATATCCGGTATAATATATAGTATAAATAAGGATTACCTTATTTGAGAACTTAAAGAGAAAATTTAATGAAGAGTACGATTTATGAAAAATAAAAATTTAGCCCTAGTTTTAGCAACAGCCCTAGTTTTAGGAGCTTGTGGCAACCAAGAAGCAAAAACAACAGAAGAAGTAAAAACAGAAGAAACTGAAACAACAGACAATAATGATGTTGTAAAAGAAGTTTCAAATGATACAGAAACAGCTGCAAAAGACCCAATCCCAGCAACAGAAAAAACTCTAGAAGAAGCAATCGATGCCTTCTACACCCACTATGGTGACGACGCAATCGAGCTAACAGGCGCAGACCTTGACGAAGAAGATGGAAAATATATCTACAGTGTAAAAGGCTACAAAGACGGAGAAGAATTCGAAGCAAAATTTGACGCTAACAGCCTTGATTTAATCAAAGAAGAAAGAGAAACAGAAGACGATACAAATATCCTAGCTATAGAAAAAGACAACATAATAACAGCCAAAGAAGCCATGGAAAAAGCCCT
>NZ_CALGYW010000075.1 GCF_937934665.1 uncultured Anaerococcus sp. | reverse complement strand
TTATGATGTAAGAACAACACTTAAAAAGGAACAAGACTCCGATACATATTTGAAATTAATTAATATGAATGATGGTTTTTCTTTTATGGTTCAAGAATATTACTTTATAGGTGAAGATAATAGTATAGGTCGTGACGAGAGAAATACTATTAGTATAAATGATAAATACTTGTCTAAGTTTCATGCAAGGATTTTACAGGATGAAAATATGTATTTTCTTGAAGATTTAAAGTCTGCTAATGGTACCTACCTAAATGATGAAAAAATCATTGATGCCATAGAGCTTAAATCAGGAGATATAATTAGACTAGGATCATTAAAGTTCTTATTTATCCAAGGTGATAGTGATGAATAAAGAAAATATAAAACTAGAAAATTCAATGAAAAAGACAAGGGCAAAGACAAATTTTCTTTTATTTTTCTTTGAATTCTTATCCTTGTCTTTAGCCATTATTTTCAATATTAAGAATTTGACTAATATGGACTTTTACACCTATCTTGCAATCCTAGTTGTAACTTTACTAACTTCGTTTTTAGTAGATAGGTTTACAAAATCTGATAATATCTTGTTACTAATTGTAAATATGCTATTTTCAATAGGAGTTGCTATTATATATAGACTTGACCCAAAACTAGGTAGAAGACAGCTACAATTTTATATAGTAGGAGTAATTTTATTTTTTATAACATACTTTATACTAAAAATGTACAACAAGTGGGATAAGCTTATCCTTTTTTACGCTGGTATTTCAATAGTCCTGTTTATAATAACCCTAGTTTTTGGTACTTACCTTGGGGGAGCTAAAAACTGGATAGTTATAGCCAATAAATTTAGTATCCAACCATCTGAATTTATAAAGGTACCTCTTGCATTTTTCATAGCAAGCTTTTATACAAATTTCAATAAAATAAGTCTTAAACCCTTTGGTAGATACTTTATGAATTTTATAATTTATGTTTTTATAGGGTTTTTGTTTTTACAAAAGGACTTAGGAACTGCCCTTATATTTTTTGGAGTTTTAATATTAAGTCAATTTGTTTATGAAAAAGATAGGAAACTTATTTTTGTAAATATGTTTTTCATGATAATTGGTTCTATTGTAGCATATTTCTTATTTGGCCACGTTAGGATAAGAGTTGCAACTTGGCTTGATCCTTGGTCTGATATAGATGCTACGGGTTATCAAATAACCCAAGCCCTCTTTGCAACAGCAAGTGGTGGCTTATTTGGTACAGGAATTGGACTTGGTAGACCAGATTATATACCGGTTGCAGAATCTGACTTTATTTTCTCTGCTATATGTGAAGAAATGGGAGTATTTATGGGTATTGGAGTTGTTTTATTATTTATGATATTAGTCTACAGAGCTTTAAAAATTTCTCTTACCCAACAAAATAAGTTTTACTCTGTCCTAGCCTTTTGTATAGGGATATTATTTGCCCTTCAAACTTTTATAATTCTTGGTGGGGTATTAAAGTTGATACCACTTACAGGAGTAACTCTACCATTTATTAGTCAAGGTGGTTCGTCTATGCTTGCTGGCTTTATCCTTCTAGGATGCCTTCAATATTGTGGAGAGGAAATAAAGGAAGGTGGAAAAAGTGGCAGATAAGAGAAGAAGAAATAATAAAAGTTTTGTAAGAAAAATTAGAGAAATTGAAGAAAAACAAAGATATAAGGAAAATAACCAGCTAAAGGTTTTATCAAAATCAACACTAAATAAGAGATTGATTTTTGTAATGGTGTTTTTCGTATTTTTATTTATGTTTCTAACTCTTTACCTAGTTTATTTCCAGTTGTTTAAATCCAAAACTATAGCTGATGATTCGCATAATAGAAGGCTTTGGTTAAATGAAGACCTAGTTAAAAGAGGAACAATATACGATAGAAATGGAAATATCTTAGCCTACAGCCAAAAAGATGAATCAGGAAAGCAAGTGAGGATATATAACTATCCAGAAAGCTCTGCTCCTGTTACAGGATATTCATCAACAACCTATGGCAAGACAGGTATAGAAAAATCTTTCAACAAAGAACTTCTGGCAATAAGTGATGAAAATTTCAGTCAGTTTAGAAAAATGGTTGTAAAAAACGATACAGGAAATAATCTACATTTAAGTCTTGATCAAATTATACAGAATATAGTATATAATTATTTAAAATCTTATAAAGCTTCTTGCGTAGTTATGAATCCTAGTACAGGGGAAGTCCTGGCTATGGTTTCAAGCCCTAGCTTCAATCCAAATACCCTAGATAATGATTGGAATAACCTTATCCAAACTACTGATGGCAGACTTGTAAATAGGGCGAGTCAAGGCTTATATAGGCCAGGCTCAGCCTTTAAGATAATCACTTCTGCTTCAATCTTAGACAACGATATAGATCAATCTTATAATGATGAAGGTAGCGAAGTAATCCAAGGTTATGAAATCAAAAACTACGGTGATCAAGTATTTGGAAATCTTGAACTAAGGTCTGCCTTTATTAATTCTGCAAATACCTATTTTGCAAAGAAGGCTGTGGATTTAGGTAAGGATAGACTTTCTAAAACCACTGAAAAATTTGCCTTTAACCTAGATTATGAATTTGACTTGGATAAGAATAATTCTGTCATCCCATACAAGGACTTAAACGAAGCAGATCTTGCTATGACAGGTTTTGGTTATGGTAAAACCCAAGTTACACCTCTTCATATGGCAATAGTAAGCTCAGCAATAGCAAATAACGGAATTATGATTAAGCCTAGGCTTGTAAATAAGATAACTAATAAAGAAGAAAGTATAGTTTATGAAGCAAAAAATGAAACATTATCAAAGGCTACAAGTGAAAAAACAGCAAATACTATTAGGGATTTGATGGTAGAAGTTGTTAACTCCGGTACAGGAAGGAACGCTTATTTAGATTCGGTGCAAATAGCAGGTAAAACTGGTACAGCAGATAAGGCAGATGGAAATATAGATGCATGGTTTGTAGGCTTTGCACCTGCTTATGAACCAAAGATTGCCTTTGCTTTGGTTGTAGAAGACAGCCAGGGTACAGGCGGTGAAGTTGCTGCACCCTTGGTGAGAAATATAGTTAGAGATATTTTTAATTCAATATCATTTAATTAATCACATAAGCTTATTTTTAATATTAGTCCAGTAATGGTTTTTATTAAGGATAAGCTTATTTATTTTGTTTGGAGAAACACCTATCTTTATTTTATAATCCTTGGTATAAAACTCCCTACCATCAAATATAAAGATTGTGTGGTAATTATCTCTTCTAGAGACCGAAATTTCTATATTTGCGTCATTTGGTAAAACAATAGGGCACTTTAAGGCCTTATTTAAATTTGAATATACAGGAGCTATAGGTGTTAGTTGGAAGCCATTAAGGGACTGATGGAGTATAGCTCCATTAGCAGATAGGTTGTAAGCGGTTGAACCATGGGGAGTAGAAATTATAAGTCCGTCTCCAGAATAGGACTCAATAAAATTTCCGTCTATAAAGACCTTTAACCTAATTATCTGATTTTTCTTAGATTTAACTAAAACTTCGTTAATGGCGTTTATACTTTTATTATTAATTCTTGACTCGAGAACTGTCAATTCTTCTGTCTGGTATTGTCCTTTTACCAAGCAATCGACGAACTCTTCTAACATATCAACTTCAATTTCTTGGTAGAAACCTAAATGGCCTGTGTTTATTCCTATAAAAGGAATAGAGGAGAATTTAGAAAGATGGACTGCATTTAAAAAAGTTCCGTCACCACCAATAACCAAATTTAAGAAAGCATCTTCGTTATAATAGGTGCTAACCTTAAACCCTTGCTTTTGTAAAATTTTTCTAACTTTTTGAAAAATAGTGTTTGTATATCTAGATTTGTTTTTAAAAATATTAATTATATTTGTCATATCATATCCTCTCGCTTATATTATATCATAGGAGTAAGCATGAAATATATAAAATTTATAAATAATGGGGAAAATACCCTAAAAAAATTTCTAAAAGAAAAAAATATATCTAAGAGATCCTATAAAGAACTATTAAAATCAGGGATTTTAATAAATGATAAGCTGGTTTATAAAAACATTAGCCTTAAGAATAAAGACTTAGTAAAAATTAAAATTGAT
>NZ_CALGYW010000074.1 GCF_937934665.1 uncultured Anaerococcus sp. | reverse complement strand
CTGAAAATGGCTTTATAGAGAGAAAAAACAAGGATTTCTCCAGGTCCTATGCTATGGATATAGACCTCCTTTTTGAATTTTTATATAAGAGCCAAGGAGATTTGATGGCTGACCTTGAGGGGATTTATAAGGACGACCTTAGAGAGACTCTTGTTAACTTTATCAATGGAGAAATTACTAAAAAAGGTTCTTCTCTTGTTGATGCCCTTAAAAATGGGATAGAGATTTCTAATAGAAAATTAGAGCTGATGTATACAAGGCCTGCCACAGATTTTAACAAGGACCTTACAGAAAAATACGAATCCAATATCTTTTCTGTCATGGAGGAGGTTTGGGCAAATGATGATGAAAGGGTAGACTTAGTTTTATTTTTAAATGGACTGGCAATAATTTCCCTAGAGCTTAAGAGCGAATATTCTGGCCAGACCTACAGGGATGCCATTGAACAATACAGGACAGACCGTGATCCTAAGTCTAGGCTATTTTTGTGGAAGGCAGGCTGTTTTGTAAACTTTGCCATGGATACATCAGAGGTCATGATGACTACCAAAATAGATGGGCCTGCGACTTTCTTCCTTCCTTTTAACAAGGGCAGGGGCGAGGGAGTTCACACAGGTGCAGGCAATCCAGAAGTTTCTGATAAGCTTCCTGTGTCCTATATGTGGGAAGAAGTCCTCACCAAGGATTCGCTTTTAGAGTTAATTAAGAAGTTTATTTTTATTGAGAGAGTCGAAAAAGAAGACGAACTTACTGGGTCTACAAAGATTAAGGAAACAGTAATTTTCCCTAGGTTTCACCAATTAGACCTGATTAGAAAATTAATGATTGATGTGAAGGAAAATAAGACTTCCCTAAATTACCTTATCCAACATTCGGCTGGTTCTGGCAAGACAAATTCAATTGCCTGGCTCGCTCATAGGTTGGTTTCCCTCCACGATATAGATAATAAGGTGATTTTTGATACAACTATAATTGTCACTGACAGGGTGGTGGTTGATAGGCAGTTACAAAAGGCAGTGATGAGTCTGGACCATGCCCACGGCCTAATAAAAACCATGGATGAGAAGTGTTCATCTCACGATTTAAAGCTTGCTCTTGAGGGCAATACAAAAATAATAGCAACAACTATTCAAAAATTTCCTTATATAGTTGATGAGCTTGTTGGACTTAAGGATAAAAATTTTGCAGTAATTATTGATGAAGCCCACTCTTCAACATCTGGCAAAAATATGATGGCTGTCAACGAGTCTTTGGCCTCTTATGATGGGGATTATCAGGACGAAGATGACCTTATCCTAGATAAGATTAGAAAATCAGGCAAGCAGGCCAATGTGTCTATGTTTGCTTTTACAGCTACACCAAAGGCTACTACCCTTAGGATGTTTGGAAGACTAAATAAAAATGGTAATTACGAGGCCTTCCACCTATATTCTATGAAACAGGCTATAGAAGAAGGTTTTATCCTAGATGTTTTGCAAAACTACACAACTTATGAAACCATGTATAGGATTAATAAGGAAATCGAAGATGACCCAACCCTTAAAACATCTGATGCCAAAAGAGCGATTGCAAGGTTTGTAGAACTTCATGATACAAATATTAGCCAAAGAGTCCAAATAATTATCGAACATTTTAAAAATAATGTCATGGACGGACTGGGTGGACA
>NZ_CALGYW010000073.1 GCF_937934665.1 uncultured Anaerococcus sp. | reverse complement strand
TTGCTTATATTGTTTATCATTTCCAAAAATCTTATATAGAATTTCTTATCATAGATTACTAATTTTTATTATTATGATAGTAAATTTTATATTAGTCCAGATGGTCGATTGCGTATTGTGCTTGTTCCTCAGTGTATTTATCTCCTGCATCTGACATTAATTGCTGTTTTAATTGTTCATCTGACATTGGCATCATATTAAGATAGTTCTGAGCAGCTTTAAGTGCTTGTTCGTTGTAGTCCACTTTAATATTATCAATAGCATATTGAGCAGCTTCTGCTGGATACTTATCAGCAGCTTCAGAGGTTAATTGATCATAAAGTCCTTTTTCAGAGAATGGCATCATTGAAATATAGTTTTCTGCTGAACGTAGTGCGTTTTTATATTCTCTTGGGACATCATCTTCTTTTGGCTTTTCTGATTCTTCGGTTTCTTCTTTAACTTCTCCCTCGGTTTCATCTTTTGCAGCTTCTTCTTGTTTGACTTCTTCCTTAACTTCTTCTTCCTTAACTTCTTCTTGCTTAACTTCTTTTGTGTTGGTGTCACTACCACACGCTGTAAGTGTCAAGGCTAGAGCCATTAGTGCGATTAGTTTTTTCATAATTTCCTCTTTGTAATTTATATGAAGCCTTATGGCTGAATACTAGAATTATATATTTTGGTATAATAAACAGATGGATGTAACTAAAATTATCATCTTGATTAAATTATAACACAATTTATTTTTAAGGGAAAGTAAAATAATAAATAAAAATATTATTACTCAAAACAATCATATATTTATTGCTAATTTACAAAAATGTAGTACAATGTAAACAAAGATTGGAGGTTTTTATGAGCGTTGTTTCACTTAGGTTAAATGAAGAAGAAAATAAGTTATTTAAGGCTTATTCTAAACATACTGGCAAAAATTTATCTGAGCTTTTTAAAACTGCCCTAGCAAGTCAGATTGAAGATGAGCTTGATTATGAAACAGGGCTTAAGGCCTTGGCAGATTTTGAAAAAAATCCCCTTACTCATTCTATAGATGATTTAATTTTGGAACTCGAAAGTGACTTATAGGCTTGTAGTTTCAGAAAATGTTAGAAAGAAAATAAAGAAAATGGACAAACATCTTGGCCTAATGCTAGCTAAGGATATGAAAGCAAAGCTTGATATGATAGATGATCCCAGAAGGTTTGGAAAGGCTCTTAAAGGGGATTATAAGGGACTTTGGAGATATAGGATAGGGGCTTATAGAGTGATTTGTGAAATTAGAGACGATGAGCTAATAGTCCTTGCTATTGACGTTGGTCATAGAAAAAATATTTATGATTAAGTATAAAAAAGAGCTATCAAGATAAATAATCTTTGATGAGCTCTTTTTTCTTATAAATATTTGATTTTCTGGCAAGGTTTAAGGTCTACGCTACCTAACTTGCTGGCCTAAAACCTGCATCCTTGGCTTCTTTTTCGTTTTCGAAATAGACTGCATTTTTATCCTTAATAGTATCGTAGGAAGGCCATTCTGGCAGGTGGTAGACTTTGGAATTTTTATTGCCCTTTATGAGGTAGGATTCATCAATTTTTTCATTTTTTTCTACAAAATCTTTATCAGATTTCCCATCTGACCAGATGCCTTTATTATTGGCCTTAGCGGTATTTTCTAACTTTTTTAGAAAGTCATGATATTTAACATCAGGTTTATAGTAATTAGCGTAGGCTAAGCCTTCTTTGACTAAAAGACCGTTTAGGGTTTTAGTTTCTATATCTTTAAGACTTGGGTTTGTAACTGGTTTTTCTAGCCAAATATACCTTAAAAGCCTATCGTATTTATCCCTATCTGAGACGTCCTTTTCTAGGTAGACTTCCTTATTTTCTAGAGATTTTTCAGTAAAATCCTTAGCTTCTTTTGCCATAAATTCGGAGGGGTTTCCGTCTTTTGCAAGTTCTGGCGTATTTATGCCGACAAACCTTATTTTTTCATCAACACCATCAATACTAACCCAAATGGTATCGCCATCATGGGCATAGGAAAATTGGGCTTTTTCATAGTTTTTTTCCCTATCTTCGATTTTTATTTCACTTTGATTTTTATCATCTCTTGTGACTTCCTCGCAGGAGGTGAGAGTTAAGGCAAAAATAAGGGCAAGGACTATCCTAAGCATTTCTAATATCCTTTTGGCAGTCAGGACAAATGCCGTAGAATTCAAAGTTGTGGCCGTTTATTATAAAGCCTGTTTCCATCTCAACTTCCTTTTCTAGCTCGTGGACAGGGCAAGATTTGATTAAGAATTTTTTGTGGCAGTTAGAGCAGGTTATAAAGTGCTTGTGGTCGCCCTTATTTATCTGGTAGTAGGAAATCCCATCTATGTCTGCTGTCTTTAAAAGCAGATCATTTTCTTCTAGGATATTTAAATTGCGGTAGACGGTAGATAGGTCTATAGACATTTCTTTTTTTAGGTCTTCGTAGATCTCTTTGCCAGAAACCGGCTCATTTTTTTTGTCTATATAGTCTAAAATCAGTCTGCGCTGTTTGGTTATTCTTAAATTTTTATCTTTTAATAAGTCGTTTAATTTCATATTTTCTCCTTAAAATTACTATACTTTATTTGACAGAGATAAAAATGCCTATATAATATCTAATGCAAATCACTTGCAAAAGGAGTTTAAAATGAATAAAAAAAATATATTTATGGGCCTAGCTCTTGCCCTAGCTGTAACAGCTTGTGGTAATGATGCTAAGGATGATACAAAAACAGAGACAAAAACAGAAACATCTCAAGTAGAAGAGAGTAAAAATCAAGCAGAATCAAGTGTGATCTATGCCTCATTTTATCCAATATATAATTTGACTAGGCAAATCGCGGGAGATAAGTTTGATGTAAAAGCTTTTAATTCCCTTACAACAGAAAGTCATGATTTTGAACCATCTGCTAAGGAAATCGCCGAACTTAGTAAGTCTCAGCTAATATTTATGAATGGGGCAGGCATGGAAGATTGGAAGAATGATGTGGAAGAAACTGTTGATATTACAATGGTTGATACTAGTGAGGGCCTTGATTTAATAAAGGCAGACCACGACCACGAAGAAGGTGAAGAAGAAGGTTATCACCACCACGGTGAGTTTGATCCACACACTTGGATATCACCTGTAAATGCTAAGGCCCAAGCTAAGATAATAGCAGATAAACTTATAGAAATTGATCCAGCCAACAAGGATTATTATGAAAAAAATTACCAAAAAGTAGCCTCAGAATTTGATGAGATTATAAATGAATATAAGGAAAAATTTAATCAAGTTACAAATAATAAATTTATAGTTCCTCATGAAGCCTTTGGCTATGTAGCAAGAGACTTCGGCCTTGAGCAAATCCCTCTAGCAAGTCTAACATCAACAGCCGACCCAGATGCCAAGGTCATGAAGGAAGTAACAGATCTTGCCAAGGCTGATAAGATTAGGACAGTTTTCTATGAAAAAGGTGGGTCAGATAAGGCAGCCAAAACTATAGCAGACGAAATTGGAGCAGACACAGCGCCTTTATCAACCATGGAATTTGCAAGTCAAGATGAGATAGATAAGGAAGTAACCATCCAAGAAATAATTAAGGAAAACCTTGAAAATATATACAAGTCGCTAGCATAATATATATATGAAGCAAATAGAAATAAAAAACCTAAGGTTTGGCTATAATGAAAATTTAATATTAAAAGATATAAATCTAAGCCTTGATGAGGGAGACTTTGCCATAATCTCTGGGGAAAACGGATCAGGCAAGTCCACCCTAATCAAGCTTATCCTAGGCGAATTAAAAAAAGATAGGGGAAGCATCAAAGTTTTTGGTATAGATATGGAGGACTTTAAAAATTTTGAAAAAATTGGCTACGTACCCCAGGTAAATGAAGCCATCAAGGTGGCCTTTCCAGTATCAGCCAGGGAATATGTTGGACTTAACCTTTATAAGGAATTTTCAATCTTTAATACTATCAGTAAAAAATCAAAGTCAAAGGTTGAAGATACCTTTGCGACCCTAAAGATAAAAAATCTCATAGATAGACCCTTCAATAAATTATCCGGAGGCCAGGCTCAAAGAGTCATGATAGCAAGGGCCATGGTTAATAACCCTGACATCCTAATCCTCGATGAACCTACTGTAGGTATCGATCAAAAATCCAAGGAAGACTTTCTAGACCTCCTAGTCCACCTAAACACCCACCACAATATCTCAATATTGATGATAACCCATGAGATGGAAATCTTAGGAGACTATGTAGATAAGGTCTTTAGGCTAAAGGGAGGGGTAATATGCTAAGCTATGACTTTATGAGAAGGGCCCTTGTTGTTGGAATTATGCTTGCAGTAATAATCCCAATGATTGGCCTTGTCATGATAAATAGAAAGACATCCATGATAGGAGATGCCCTTTCCCACTCATCTCTGGCAGGGATTGCCATGGGGCTAATTTTTTCCATAAATCCTATGTGGACCTCCCTTGTATTTTGTGTTCTAGGAGCCTTTGCCATAGATATAATAAGAAAGAAATTTAAGGACTTTGGCGACATGGCAACAGCCATTATCATGAGCTTTGGTATAGGTCTTGCGGCGATATTGTCAGACTTTTCCAAGGGAGGAAAGAGTTTTGAATCCTACCTTTTTGGATCAATTACTACAGTATCAAGAGATGATGTCATCCTAGTAGGAATAATTTTTGCCCTAGTAGTATTTATGTCCCTTTACTTTTACAATGCCCTCCTATTTATATCTATAAACCCAATAATGGCAAGACTTGGAGGAGTCAAGGTAAGGACAGTAAACTCAGTATTTACCTTCCTAACTGCAATAACAATAGCCATCTCTGCCAAAATCGTAGGAGCCCTTATGATAACTTCTCTAATGGTAATCCCAGTTGCAACAGCACTTTTGGTAAGTGATTCCTATAAAAAAACCTACCTACTCTCCCTAATATTTTCTGTAATATTTATGACAGCAGGAATCACCCTATCCTTCTATTATGGCCTAAAACCAGGAGGAGCCATAGTAATGATAGCCATAGCAACTCTTTTAATAGTGGCTATAATAAAGATAATATCAACAAAAGTTAGAAAAAAGATCTCTAATTAAGGGGTCTTTTTTTATGGTAAATTTCACCTATACAATTTTTTGTATATAGTCGTTGCTATAATATACTTAAGAGGTGATGATATGAATTTGGAGAAAAAAGTTATAAAACTTAGCAGGTCTAAGTATGGAGAAAATTTTTTTATTGAGGAAAGGATAAGAAAAGAATTTGAAATAATCAGGAAAAAAAGCTCAGAAGATGAAATTGACTTTCTCTTGTTTTTAAAGGAAAATCTTGACCAAAATATCCTAATTGGAAACTTACCCTTTGTAAGCTTATATCTTTTGGGTCTTAGCCTAATAAACCCACTTCCTGCCCACTATTACAATGAAAAAACCAAGGAACTTATTTTTGTAGATGGGGTGGAATACGGGGCTTATTTAGAAAAAAAGGAAGGATTTTGCCGAGATGGATTCAATATCGATCCTTCCTATACATTTGAAAATGAAATTTATTTTGAAATTCGAATTGATAAGAAATTTAAAGCTAAAGTAAAAGACTTAATGAGAGAGTATTTTGAAGATGGTGTTTTCTATAGTTGGGGTAAAAATGAAAGTATGGAAAAATATGACCTAGGTAATATTTCTTTAATCTTTCTGGATAGTTTAACCAGCTTATATTATGAAAAAAATATCAATCAAAGGCTAGATATAGAAGATTTTAAAAAATATTTACTTGAATATTATTTGAATGAAAAAATTGAATTAAAAAATATTTATCCAAGGAAGGTGACCGAATCTATAGAAGATTCATCTTATATAGAAAATATAAAAACCTATGGAGATTTTTTATATCTATTGGGGCTCACATTGACCTACACCAGGACGTATAGCTTATTTATAGACTTTGTTAATAGAAATTACCCATCAAACAGGGAAGAAATCTTTGCTTATTATATATACCATGGGATTGATAGGGAAAGGGCAGGTAAACTTGCCTATGACATAAGTTTTTTTAAGGCTGGTATCCTTCCGGATATAGATCCAGAGATAGACTTTTACCTAAGAAAACTTAATTATACTTGGGATAAGACAAGCCTTGTTAAAGCCAGCCTTTACTCTTATTTTGATTATAAATTAGCACTTTAATATGATATAATAATTTTAGGAGGACCTATGGCAAGTTCGAGATTAAATATTTTATATATCCTAGAAATTTTATACGAAGAATCTGACGCCGACCATATTCTTTCAATGTCCGAGATAAGGAAAAAACTAGCCTTATATTGTAATGTCGAGCTAGATAGGAGAACGATTACAAGTGCCATTAATGACTTAATAGACTTTGGGATTGATATTTCAACCTTTTCCGACAATGGCAAAGGCTATTATCTTATAGATCGTCCGCTTGAAAAAAGCGAGACTTATCTATTGATGGATGCCATAATTTCCCTATCATATATCGATAAGGACCAGTGCACTAAGCTTTTAAGAAAAATTGAAATAACCCAGTCCAAACATCAAAGGTCAATTGATAAATACATAAGTCAGCCAGATTTTTATAGGTCAAAAAGAACCTCAAATAAAGAAGTTTTTCTAAATATAGAAATTATAAGCGAGGCAATTGAGAAAAACCGTCAAATAGAATTTACCTACCTGACCTATGGGTCAGATAAGAAACTTTTGCCAAGGAGAGACAGACCCTACAAATTAAATGCCTATAGGATACTAGCTGACAATAAAAAATATTATCTTTTGGGAACTACGCCTGGTTTTACAAATATTTTATCCTTTAGAATTGATTTTATAAAGGATATAAAGATCCTAGGAGAAAATAGGGATAAATTTAGGACCGATGACTTAAATAGGCTAATAGAAAAGGCGACCCATGCTTTTTTTGGCAAACCATCATTTATAAAAATTCGTTTTAAGGAGGAAATCTTAAACTATGTAATCGAACAATTTGGAACTGATATAAAGATAAGAAAAGACGGAGATTTTTATATTGCAGATTTCCTAGCACCCGAAAAAGGCATAGAATACTGGGCTTTGCAATTTCTTCCTTATGTAGAAGTGATAGAGCCAAAGAGTCTGAGAGATTCTGTTATAGGAAGTTTGAAAGAAAATTTATATGAGATTTAAGGAGAGGTTATGACAACAGTTTGGAGATTACACGCAAATACAGATTCAGATGATAAGAAAAAGATTTCTGGTTATATGATTGAAAAAAATATCATGGCGATAGGTTGGAGTTTAAAGGATTCACACATTAAGGAAACCATAAAAGAAGATTTAGATATTGTGTGCAAAGAAAGAGATGAGATAAAAACTATTGATGATTATGATGATTTTTGTAACAAGTATAAAATTTATAAAAATGGTGTAAATGCCAATGTAACTAGATTTACTAGAGAAATTGAAGAAGGCGATTTAATTTGGATGAGGCACGAAGGTATTTATTACCTAGCTAGATTTGGTTCAGACTCTAAGGTAATTTATAATTGTAATGAGGAAAGTACGGAAAAAGATGCATGTCTTCAAATACCGATTGGAAAATGGATAGAAATAGGAGATGAGAGTGCTGTGCCAGGAGCTGTGACAACTGCTCTTATTTCAAGACTTACTTTTTGTAGGATAAACCAAGCAGGGGTCAAAGAATTTTCCGAATTTATTTATGATAAAATGGCAAATACAAATTATTATGCGGATACGAAATTAACTTTTAATCAGAAGAGCTTTTATAATTCTATTTCTCCTACTGATTGCGAAGACCTGCTTTGTATGTATTTAAATAAGAGGTATGGCTATGTAGTAATTCCTTCTACAAATAAAAAATCAACTGAACTTTACGAATGTGTTTTGCTTGACCCTAAGACTGGGAATAATATTTTTATCCAAGTTAAGAATGGAGATATTGATATATATGCAGAAGAATATATGCATCTAGATGGTGATGTATATCTGCTTACCACAAAGGGAACAGTAAAAAACTATGATAAGGAAAAGCATAAAAATATTAAAATAGTTGATCCTAAAGAATTATTCAATTATCTAAGTCATGAAGACTTTCAAAACTATTTGCCTCAAAGTATCAAGTATTGGATTGAGCTTTTAGGGGGCTATAAAAAGAGCTGACCAGACCAGGTCAGTTTTTTTATGATATAATAATACATATATAGAAAGGATTTTTATGAAGATTATTATTTCACCGGCTAAGAGTTTTAAACATTTTGATAATATA
>NZ_CALGYW010000072.1 GCF_937934665.1 uncultured Anaerococcus sp. | reverse complement strand
ATTAAGGTCCTAAGCCTCTTCTTTATTGACGAAGTTGCAAATTATAGGGTCTATGATGAGGATAATGTCGCCCATAATGGTTTATATGCTGATATATTTGAAGAAGAGTATGAAAAAGTATTTTCTAGTTTCCAATTAAAACATGGGGGAGAATCCTATGTTAATTATCTAGAAAATTTCAAACCAGCTGACACCCACCAGGGATATTTTTCGGTTGATAATAAGGGTAGGATTAAAAATACCAGGGGTCAATCAAATGATGATATTAGTACTTACGATCTAATTATGAAAAACAAGGAGCTCTTGCTGGATAGGGACCCTAAGAAAAGTCCTGTAAGGTTTATCTTTTCTCACTCTGCTCTTAAAGAAGGATGGGATAATCCAAATGTCTTCCAGATTTGTACCCTCAAGCAATCCGGCTCTGATATGAGAAAAAGACAAGAAGTTGGGCGTGGTTTGAGGCTTTGTGTTGATGAAAATGGCGAGAGAATGGATGAAAATGTCCTCGGTGATAGCGTCCAAGATGTAAATAGCCTAACAGTTGTAGCCAGCGAATCTTACGAAAACTTTGCCAAGACCCTTCAAAATGAATATTACGAAGATTCTTCTGGTAGGGCTAGGAAGGTCAATCCTGATTTATTTGAAGGCAGGGTTATTAAAAGCCAAAACGGAGAAGAAAAGCAAATTGACAAAGACCTTGCCCTTGAGATTTATGAGAAATTAATAGTTATAGAATATATCAAAAAACAAAAATTAACTGAGAAATTTTATGATGATAAAAAATCTGGTGCTATAGATTTGGGAGATGATTTAAGAGATTATCAAGATTCTATAGTCGAACTTTTAGGCAGGATTTATGATAGGGATATAGATATAGTTGACGCAAGGTCAAGAAATGTCTATGCCAAACTTCGTGAAGATAAACTAAAATCTCAAGAATTCCAAAAACTTTGGGAAAATATCAATCAGAAAACCTATTATGTGGTTGATTTTGATAGCGATGAGCTGGTTGAGAATTGTATATCCAAGATAAATGCAGTCCTCAATATCCAAACCATAAAATATGAGGTGAAGACTGGTTATATCGAGCAAATGTCTATTGATAAGAAAGATTTTGGCAAAAACATTAAGGAAGTAAACGAAGATAGGACCGAAGTTTGCGGAATGGCCAACACTACTAAGTATGACCTAGTAGGGAAAATTGCCAAGGAGACCCAATTAACTAGAAAAGATGTTGTAAAAATCCTGAAGGGAATAAGCGAAGATAAATTTTTAAATTATAAGAAAAATCCTGAAGAATTTATCAGCAAGGTTAGTCAGATAATAAACGACGAAAAAGCAGTAAAGATTATCCAACACATAACCTATGATCTTTTGGAAGATAAGTACGAAAATGAGATATTTACCGAAGCTAACCTCAAGGGCCAGCTCGGCAAGAGTGCTATTTCTTCAGAAAAGGGAATTTTTGACTTTACTATCTATGATTCTGATATAGAAAGAGATTTTTCAAAGAAACTAGATAGCAGGGGCGAGGTAGCAGTCTATGTAAAACTCCCATCAAGCTTTTACATTTCAACACCTGTAGGAAAGTACAATCCAGACTGGGCGATTGCTTTTAAGGATGATAATATAAAGCATATCTATTTTGTAGCAGAAACTAAGGGAAGCAACAATTCTCTGCAATTAAGAAATATTGAAAGCGCTAAAATTGCCTGTGCTCATAAACATTTCGAAAAAATAAGTGGAGATAAAGTTAAATATGGAGTGGTAAGCTCCTTTGAAGAACTATTGGACATAGTAAGCAAGTAAAAAAATCCTATGCATTTTTCAAAGAGTGCATAGGATTTTGTTTTACCTAAAACCCATACCCCTCCCCATATTTTTCAAAAGCAGCATCTTGCATACCTTCGCCTCCGGCGAATTTGTAGACTTTTATTTTGCCGTAGTCTTTGTGGTCTATGGTGTAGGTTCCTAGTGGTAGGGCC
>NZ_CALGYW010000071.1 GCF_937934665.1 uncultured Anaerococcus sp. | reverse complement strand
TTGATTTTTATATAAGATTATTTTATTAATACCAACCATTTCTTTGCCAGAAAGCTTGGGCATTTTCCCATGAGCCATATCTTTGAGCTACATAGTTATCTGCTGCAGCTTCTTGTTGGGCTGGGCTTGCACCATAAGGTACAAGTGATGGGTTTAATTGGTATCTACCATAGTAGCCACCGTTTGGATTGTAAGCAGAATAAGAACCGCCTGATTCTCTTTGAGCTATCCATTCTTTAGCCCAGTTAGATGAACCTTGGTAGGATTGATTATTATTTTGAGCTGGGGCTTGTTGCTGATTTTGAACTGGTTGTGGGTTTTGTGCTGGTTGTGGGTTTTGTACTCTTTGTGTATTTTGTGCTGGAGCTTGATTTGTTTGCTTAGCTTGATTTGCTTGGTTAGCTACAGCATTTTTTTCGTTTCTAACCCTAAATGTTTTTAGGAGGTTGTTGTAGATATAACCTTCTTCGCCATCTACTTTTACCTTTACAAAGCCATTTTCTGCTAGTTCCACAGATTCTACCTTTGTGCCTTTTTCTAAAACTTCGATTACTTCTGAATCTAGGTTAGCTTCTTTTCTAAAGTTTGTAGCTGATACTACTTCTGTTTCATTTAGCAGGTGGAAAAGTTCAGCTGAGACATAAGCGTCCTTGCCTTCAAAGTCGATTAAAAACCAACCTTCTTTTTTATCCTTTATTTCATAATCCTTGTCAGCATCATCAATTAGGCCGATAATGTTATCTCCAAGCTTGGCTTCACTTCTAACATTTACTCCGTTTGCCATATCTTTATTGATTACTGCACTTGCTGCGTCTGCCTTGTTTGCTCCAAAGGCAAAAGCCGAAGGTATAACTAGGGCTGCTGCTAGAGCATATTTTCTTAAAAATTTCATTTTTACTCCTTATATCTATATAAACTAATTATTTTTAAATTTCTGTTATAATCTGTAATAATAGTTACAAATTGATAACAATTGCTTATCACGCTTTATAGTATATATTTTAATTGTGTAGAAATTATGTAGATTTTGTGATTTCTTACAAAATGTTTACAGATTCTATCAAATGATTGAATATAAGCCTTTTCCTAGGTGATTATTTATTAATTAAGCTCCTATTTCTTTATAATTCGGAGAGTTTTTTCAAATTTATCCTTGCCAATACCAGCATATTTTTGTTACAAATAATTATTATTTTGTAACTTATTAGGGGATATTTTTTTATTTTCTACTTTCTTTTTTATTAAAAGGCTAAAAGCAAGTCCTAAAAATGCCAATATATTTGCCCATATTTTTCATATGTAGTAAAATTTATTTAAGCTTATAAAGAAAGAGAGATCCAATGAAGACTGTATACATCTTATGCGGTGGGCCTTCTAGTGAGCATGATATAGCTCTTAGAAGTGGCCTTAACATAGTTAAAAATTTAAATAAGGAAAAATACCAAAAAAAAATTATATATATAGATAAGGAAGGAAAATTTTCACCTACCTTTACCGACTACGACCCAGCTTGCGAATTTTCTCTAGTAAAAAATATCGAGATATCTAAGCAAGAGTCAATAGCTAACTTTCTCTTAGAGATATCTAAAGAAGATTTGGAATCTACAATAATTCTTCCAGTTATCCATGGTACCTACGGAGAGGATGGCACCATCCAGGGTTTTTTAGACGCTACAGGCCTTAACTATATTGGCAACGGCCTACTTTCATCTGCCATTTGCATGGATAAGGTCACAAGTAATGATATTTTTGAGAAATCAAAACTTAAGCAAGCCAAGTATAAGTATACTTATAAAGAAGACTTTGATGATGATTTTATAGATGAGTGCATTTCCTATATAGGTCTACCCCTTATAGTAAAACCATCTGCTAACGGTTCTTCTGTAGGTGTTTCGAGAGTAGAAAGTAAGGAAGAATTTAAAAAAGCAGGTCAACAAGCTCTTAAATATGATAGAAAACTTCTAGTAGAAGAATTAATCGAAGGGCAAGAAATAGAGCTTGCTGTCCTTGGAGATTCTGATAATATAGATGTTTCTGATCCTGCAGCCTATATAACTGACCACGTGTTTTTAGACTGGGATGCCAAGTATTTTACAAAATCAACCAGGGCAGAGCTTCCTTACAAGATGGATAATGATGATAGAGAAAAAGCCAAAGACTTTGCTAGAGCCTGCTACAAAGCTTGCGGTTGTGAAGGTTTTGCCAGAGTTGATATCTTTTATGGAAAAGATAAAAACTTCTATATAAATGAAATAAACACCTTCCCAGGCTTTACCCCATCTTCATTTTTTGCTAAAATGGCTATGGACCTATACGATATAGATTTTTCAGCAATCTTAGATATACTAATAGAAGACGGCTTTAGGAGAGGTATGAATGATTAAAAAAACTTTAGGCGAAATTGCCAAAATGATTGACGGTGAAATCTCTGATGAGAAATATGCCGATACAAAAATTGAGGGTATATCAACTGATTCCAGAACAATAGACCCAGGTGAATTATATATACCCCTAGTTGGAGAAGTCTTTGATGGAAGGATTTTTATCAAGGAATGTGAAGAAAAAGGCGCCAAGGCCTTCCTTATAGATAATCCAGAAAAAATAAACAAAACTGTAAGCATCCCTTATGTAAGGGTAGCTGATACAAAAAAGGCCCTCCAGGACCTTGCAGCAGCCTACAGGAGAGAGTTACCTTGCAAGGTAGTAGCTATCACAGGTTCAAACGGCAAGACTACCACCAAAGACCTTTTATATAAGATACTTTCAGAAAAATATAAGACCCAAAAAACTATGGGCAACCTAAATAACGAAATTGGCGTTCCAAAAACTGTCCTAGCCCTTGATCCTGACACTGAAGTTGCGATAATAGAGCTAGGCACAGATAATTTTGGAGATATAGCCCTAACAAGCCCTATGGTAAGGCCAGATATAGCCATGATTACAAATATTGGTGACAGTCACCTCCACAACCTAAAATCAAGGTCAGGGATATTAAAGGCCAAACTTGAAATCCTAGAAGGTATGACTGATAGTGGCACCTTTATCTATAACCTAGATGACCCTACCATGAATGAAGAAATCCCATCCTATGATATAAGGCAAAAAGTCCTAACCTTCGGAACAAAAGATGGGGCAGACTTTAAGATAAAGTTTGAAAAATCACCATCTTCTAAGATTCGCTTCTCCCACGGCGATGAAATTTATGAAGTGCCTCTTATGGGAGAGCACAATATCTATAACGCAGCAGCCGTAGTAATGATAAGCGAAATGTTAGGTCTTGATAAAAAAACCATAGACGAAGGCTTCAGTAAGGTAAAATCAAGTCAAAATAGGACAGAACTTTTAGAATGTGATGGCTTTGACGTTTTAGATGATTCCTACAAGTCAAATCCCCAATCCCTTCTTGCAGGTCTAGAAACTGCTTACATGCTCGAAGGCTATAAGAGAAAGATTGTTTGTCTAGCTGATATGCTAGAGCTTGGGGATAATGAAAAAGAACTTCACTACGAGGTTGGATCTAAAATTGATAACAAAGAAATAGATTATTGCCTATTTTATGGTCCTCTTGCCAAAGAGATGTATGAGGCAAGTCTCGAACATTTCTCCCCTAAAAGGTCCCTTTATTTTGACCATAAAGACGAATTAATCGAAAAACTAAAATCTCTCGTAATTGGCGCTAGCCTTATTTTTGTCAAAGGCAGCCACGGCATGCATATGGATGAAATAATAGAATCCATTAAGTACTTTAATATATGAAAGAGGTATCAATGATTTACACAGTAACCCTAAACCCATCTGTTGACTTATTTGTAGAAGTTGACAAATTAAACCCAGGTTATAACAACAACATCAAAACAGAAAGAACCCTACCAGGCGGTAAGGCCATAAACGTATCAAGGATTCTTTCTCAACTAAAAATCCCAACAACAGCCACAGGCTTTCTTGGCTCTTACCAAGGACTTTTTATAAAAGATTGGCTAAAAAAGGAAGATATACTAGTAGACTTTGTCGAAATAGAAGCATCTAACAGGATAAACATAAAAATATTTGAAGATAAAAAAGAAACAGTCATCAACTTCCAAGGCCCAACTATAACATCAGAAGAAGTCGAAGAACTCCTTTATTATTTATCTAGAGTAAGAGAGGGGGACACCATTATCTTTGGAGGCTCAGTACCACCAATGGAAAATGGCGAAGACTCAGATATTTACTACAGGATGGTAGAAATAGCCAAAGCCAACAACGCCCACTTCATAGCAGATGTACCAAGCCAGTACCTAATGAAGATGATTGATAGAGGACCACTTTTAGTAAAGCCTAATGGTGAAGATATAGAAGCAATCTACAATGTAAAGATCGAAGATAAGATGGACTACATCCCTTATGGTAAAGACCTTATCAAAAAGGGAGCAAAATATGTAATAATCTCCTACGGTGAGGACGGATCGATGTTCTTTACCAGAGAAGGAATCTATGCTTCAACCTCAGTCAAAGATGATAAGGAAATCATAAACACAGTAGCCTGTAGAGAAGCCATGATAGCAGGCTTTGTCGGAACTCTCGTAAGAGATAACGACCCAATCGAATCCTACATGGTAGCAGTAGCTGCAGCAAGCGCTACAGCCAGAGTCCTAGACCTACCTACTAGGGAAGAAATATTTGATATCCTTCCCCTAGTTGATATAGAAATAATAGAATAATAAAAAATAATCGTCCTCTGACTTTATAAAAAAGTCGGGACGATTTTTTTCTATTTGTATAATCTTAATCTGTCATAAAAAAAGCAAAGCAATAAGAAATCTCATAAACTCCAAATCTCTATGACTTTAGAGCAAATCTTAAAAATCCCTTTGCTTGTAAAATTTTATGGCGAGTTTGATTGAAATTAAAATTATTACTGTTATTAAAATTATAGTCAATATCGTTATAAGATTTTTGTTTTGAAGGAGAAAATTTATCACATAATCAATATCTTTTACAAAATATCCTATGATCCCTCCGAGTATTCCTATAATTAATATCGGAAGGATGACCCAGGTTTTTGCCTTTGTGTATCCATATTTAAAATATATGGGAAATTGTAACGAAATAATTAAAGCAAAGATTAGAAAATTTACCCCAAAATTAATCAATATATCTATATCAATTGGATAAGACCTAATTTTAGCAGCTACTAGGTAGTAAATAAAACCTAAAATGCTAGAAAACAAGTAAAATATAAGGGCTAAGACATACCTCGCTAATACTACATTTTTGCTATCAATTGCAAACAATCTGTAAATTCCATCAATCCCAGAATTATCTCCTACAAGAAAGGGGTAAGACGAGAAAAGCATAGCAATAAACATGGACATTGTTAAAAGGATATTTGGACTTTTTGTTATAAACATATAAAAAATAGCAATACCCGAAAAAATAATTAAGTTTTTAAGAGTAAAATACGGCTTTATTGAAATTAAATCCAATTTAATTTGTTTCTTTATATTCATCACTTCCTCCCATAATAAATCATGATTTGGTCAATACTTGGTTCTTCTGTCACTAGTTTATTATCTTCCACAAAATCTTCTCTCAAGATTAGGGCCTCAAAATTGACCTTGGTTTTCTTTTCCCCGTAAATTTTAAACTTCTTTATTAGTTCATAATCATCAAGACCTCCCTTAACAAGTAAAAACTTATCATAAAGCTCGTCTTTAGATCCTTCAAAAACAATTTTTCCCTCTTCTATAAAAACTATATAATCAGCTATCCTATCAAGGTCCTGGGTTATGTGGGTGGAAAATAAGACTGTGTGGTCCTCGTTTTCCATAAAGTCTAAAATTATATCCACAAGCTCATCTCTCATAGCAGGGTCAAGACCACTCGTAGGCTCATCTAGAATAAGGATTTTCGCGTCGTGGGAAAGGGCAACTGCAAGCATTAGCTTGATCTTCATACCCCTTGATAATTCTTCGACCTTTTTTCCTTTCTCAAGATTAAATTTGTCAAGATAAGAATAATAAGTATCCTCATCCCAATTTTCATAGCCTACAGTCATGGCCTCATTTACCAAATCAAGAGTCCAATCCTTGCCCAAAAATGAATCATCCATGACAAGGCCCACATCTTGAAGGTAGGATAAGTCTTCAATCTTTTTATCATCTATAAAGATATCACCATCGTAATTTATAAGAGACAAAAGAGCCTTGATGGTAGTTGTCTTTCCCATACCGTTTTTGCCAATAAAACCTGTTACAAAACCCTTTTTGATAGCAAAGTCATTAGGCCCTAGGATAAATTTGTCAAAAGTTTTAGAAAGGCCCCTTGCCCTAATCTTATCAGTCATTAAAATCTCCTTCATATAAGTATGCTAAAAGTTCTCTTAAATCGCTATTTTCCATGCCAATATCTTTTGAAATCCTAATTGCTTCTAGAAGAGCTTCTTCAAGCTTTTTCTGTTTCTCCTCAAGCCTTAGGTTAGGATTTTCCTTACCGACAAAGGTCCCAAGGCCTTGACGACTTTCGATAAATCCTTCGCTTTCAAGCTCATCATAGGCTTTTTTAACAGTCAAAATAGAAATCGAAAGCTCACGTGCAAGAGCCCTCACAGAAGGTAGCTTCTCCCCTGCTTTTAGGTTTTCTTTTAAAATCTCATCCCTAATGGCATTTGAGATTTGTTCGTAGATCGGAACTGGCGACCCATTTTTAATAATAATCTTCACTTTATCTCCTCTTCTCTATAACAGTATATAACAGTTTATAACACTTGTCAATTATTTCTACCACCCTCTTAGGTCTTAAGTTTTTTCTATAATAAGAAACCGCTATTTCTAGCGGTTTCTTTCCTAATAATCATAACAATCTTCTAGTTTTTTTAGAAGTTTATAAGCTTCTTTCCTTAAGATTTCTGAGCTATCTAAAAGTTTTTCTAACTCATGTCTTATTGGTTTTACTTTTTCTGGGCACTTATCTAATAAATATCTTGCTGCCTTTGATGTTATTAGGTTTTTATTATAAGCTTTCTTTAAGGCATCATAGTTTCTTTTTAGTCTTGGGTTTTGGCTACAAGTCTTGCCTAAACCCTTTAGTTTATTTGCATTTAGATAGTCATTTATCCAATAATCGTAGTCATCCCTATCCTCTTTATCCTTGGATGAATCTTCTTTTTCAGGATTTTTATCTCCTGGTTTTTGAGGCTTATCTTTTCCTGGATCTTGTGAATTTTCTTTTGATGGTTTTTCATCTGTAGATAGGTTTTCTAGCATTAGGGTTGACATTGTATCTACTGAAATTTTACCATTTGTTACTTCTATTGTACTAAGTCCCTTGTGGTTAGCCTTATCAGCTTTGATTAAGACCTTATATTTGCCATTTGGAATCTTGAATTCTTTAGCATTTGCTTCTCTGTTATGACCGATATATAGATTTTTCCCTGCTTCGCTTAGGCTATAGGCTATTAATCCGTCACTTGCTACTATCTTTTTAACTCTAGCATCGACTTGGTCAAAGCTTTCTGAGTGGAAAAGTGGTTCGTTTTTCCTGATTGCTATTACTTCTCTGATATATTCGATGTTGCCCTCATACTCTTCTGCCCTCTTCCAATCTAGTTCGTTTACTTCTGCAGTAGCATTGTAGGAGTTTTCATTTCCTCCCTTTGTTCTTGCAAATTCTTGACCTGCGTGGATAAAAGGTCTACCTTGTGAAAGAAGAGGAATTACTGTCGCTAGTCTTTGTCTCTTTAAAGTTGTCGCATCATTCTATAAAAAAAGATTCAAATAAGGAATATCCCTATTTGAATCTTTCTTCAATCTTTAAAATATTAAAATTCAAACTTAGCTTCTAAACTTTTTATCATACTATCAGCTTGCTTAACAAGTGCTTCAGAATCTTTAATAAGTTTATCTAGAGTACTTCTTACATCCTTAACACGTTCTGGTGATAATTCTATGAGTAATTTTGCTGCTTGAACACTTACATTGTTGTCATAACGAGCTTTCTTTAATACATTATATGTCTTTACAACTTTTTCGTTGGTTTAACCTTTTTATTAGATTTTCCTTTGTTTCTACGCCAGCTTCTTTTGCATAAACATTTGCAGTAGGTGTGATTGTTGCTCCTCCTACTAAAACTAGGGCCATACTTAGGCTAGCTGCTTTTAAAACTTTATTATTTTTCATTATTCCCTCCTTATGGAAACGGTATCTTAATTTTTTTATATTATATTATCCTTTGTCAATCATATTTATTACTAGCTATTAAATTTTTAAGTCCTTCAATTCCTACTCTTATGGCAAGATCAGTGTCGTGGACTACAGGATTTGTAAGGCCTTCTTTTTCTCTTTCCTGGTTGGCTACTACTAGGAAACATGATCCAACCCTAACTTTTAAAAAGCTTGCCACCGTGAAAAGCGCTGCAGATTCCATTTCGCTGGCGAGGGTTCCGAGTCTCTTCCAGGCCTCCCATTTATTGGTTAATTCGTAGGATACAGGCATAGAGTCCCCCTCGTGTTGGCCATAGAAGGAGTCCTTACACTGGACTACTCCCACATAATCTCTCACACCTAAGCCCTCTGCTGCTTTTTTTAGAGCAGTTGTCACTTCAAAGTCTGCCACAGCAGGAAATTCGATTGGGGCATACTCCTTGCTGGTTCCCTCTGCCCTGATGGCAGCCTGGGCTATAACTATGTCGCCACTTTGTACATCTAGGTCGATTCCACCACATGTGCCGACTCTGACAAAGGTGTGGGCACCAAGTTTAGCTAGCTCTGTCATGGCTATGGCTGCTGATGGTCCGCCGATACCTGTAGATGTAACCGAAACTTTTTTACCATCTAGAAAACCAGTATAGGTTACAAACTCACGCCTGTCGCCTACTTTTTTTGGATTATCAAAATAGGCTGCGATTTTTTCGCACCTCTGTGGATCTCCTGGCAAGAGTACGTATTTGCCAATATCTTCTGCTTTTAAACCTATATGGTACTGTCTACCATCATCTGAATATTTCATATACCCTCCATTAGATTTTCTATTAATGCTGCCATAGATTTTACGCTAAACTTACACACATCTCTTACAGCCTCATTTGTAACATAATCAAGAGTAAAGGAAAAAGGCGTATTTTTTAGAAAATCAATATCGTTATAGTCATCACCTATGGCAATAATTTCCCTGTCAAAGGAATAATAATCCTTGATAAAATCTATTCCTCTTTGCTTATTTATACCCTTTTTGACTACATCTATAACGCCTATGGAGTAGTGAAAATCAAAGTCTTCTGGGAAATAGTTAGGGATTTTATCATCTGAGTAAATAGCCAGAGCCATTATATCTTCGTCTACCTTGCTAAGTAACTCTTTTTTGGCATTTTCAGTAAAAATTGCCATCCCGTTAGGAATTTTTTTGCTATAAATATCTAAAAATGATTTTGCCTTAGCTTTTGAAATGGAGGTTTTAAAAACTTCTTCTAATTTTTTATTTCTTCTTATAAAAATATGACCTCCGTTGTTACAGATTATGGCATCAGGATAAATTTTACCATCAATTAGGGGAAATAAACTCGCAAAGGACCTACCTGTCACAATAGCAAAAAGATTCCCAGCCTCCTGGAAATCTCTTATTGCTTTTATATCTTTTTGGGAAATCTTCCCGTCTATAAAAATTGTCCCGTCAAAATCAGATGCTAATATCATTTTTCATTCTCTTCGATTTTGATATATTCAATGTCATTTTTTTCAAGAAGTTCTTCTGCATATTCGTCCATCCTATAAGCATTTCTGTAGTAGATTTTTTTAATACCTGCTTGAATTAGGCTCTTGGTACAGTTTAGGCAAGGAAAATGGGTCACGTAGCAAATTGTATCCTTGACCGAAATTCCTTCCTTGGCACAGTACAAAAGAGCGTTCATCTCAGCATGAATTGTAGCAATGCAGTGGCCATCCCTCATGGTATGCCCTATCTCGTCACAGTGGGCGTTCCCCCTAATTGAGCCATTATAGCCTGTGGAAACTATCCTATTTTCATTATTTACAAGGACACAACCCACATAGGCCCTGTCGCATGTGCCACGCATGGCGACAGTTTCTGCCAGTCTCATAAAATATTCATCCCAACTTAGTCTATCTTTTGCCATAGCTTACTCCTAATTAAAATTTAAGTCTTATCTTAAATAGGATATCAAATAACTTGTAAGATATCAAGAGGGATAGGCCGTAGGCTATGATTCTTAGGATGATATTTGCCTCGTCAGATCCAACTAAGCCTGCTATTATCACAAAGAGGATAGAAGTTAGGGATAGGATTCCAGACCACTTACAAATCTCAGATAGGATTTCATTTTTGACCATATAGCCAGACCTTTCTGCGGAAGACCTTCCTATCAAGAAGTAGGCTATAATGGCAATTATAAGGGCCACTACAAGCCCTGCCCAAAGGGTTGGAGTCTTAGCAAAATCTGCATTTATTAATGATAAGAAAACTTGCTGGGCTGGAGATAGGCCATCTTTGAAATTATAATATGCATCATTGAAAGTGCCCGGGTAGGTATCTCCAAATATTCCCATAAATGAATAGATTATTAGTTTAAACCATTCTATAAAACCTATGGCAATGATTGAAAGGCCAATGTGGCCAAGGAAGTTCCCTGACAAAAGTCCTAGGGAAACACCAACAAGAGCCGCTGACAC
The DNA here is from genome assembly GCF_937934665.1 of uncultured Anaerococcus sp. Classification (GTDB taxonomy): domain Bacteria; phylum Bacillota; class Clostridia; order Tissierellales; family Peptoniphilaceae; genus Anaerococcus. The sequence goes on along the minus strand of NZ_CALGYW010000071.1, from coordinate 1,791 downwards.
TAAAGAAATCATGGACTTCATGAAGAAGGTCCCCAAGGATTTAAAACTAGCAATTTCAGAAAATACTGACCCTTTGATGACTCCTATACCCACACCAGTATTAATTATATATAAAGCAAGTCCAAAAACTAGGGCAACCCCTATTTTCATCAAGAATTCTTTTTTCTTTGACCAAGGAAGCATCCTAGTAAAGTCGTAGTAGTTTAAAGATTCCTCGATAGATGTAAGTCCCATTGCTACTATCATTATAAAGATCAAAGATAGGGCCATAGAGCTTACTAATTTTTCTGTAAAATCTAATTTGTAGTCTTCAAGATTTTCCATGCCCCTCATATATTCTTCATAGATATTTTGCTTATCCCAGAGGTCGGTTTTATTGAGAGTTTCAAAATAGTCCTCATCATAGCCCCTATCTTTTCGATAGGTTAACTTATACTTTTTGGCAAAGGATTCAGCAGTTTTTTCTGCCTCTTTTAAATATTTTTCATCAAATTTTTCATCATCCAAATGAGTTTTCTCCTCACCAAGATATTTTTCCATTTGCCTTACATTATCTGTAATCCTAAAGGCATCCCATTTTAAATTACTTTTAACCCCAAGAGTATTTGAAAGGGTAAAGAAAAATCCAACAAGGATAAGCCAAATTGCATATCTCTTCCAAGTTAGTTTGAGTAATTTCCTAAAGTCTTTCATATCTCACCTCCAGCTTCCATATAGAAATAGTCTTCTATTTTTAGGTCAAGCATATCGTACTGGACAATCTCTTCACCTGATAAATACTCGCTTAAAAGCTTCTCGTCAGCCTTAATTAGGATAACATTGACCCTACCGAGGGATGATACAAGTACAGAATTATCTCTAAGAGCTTGTGGGAGTTTGTCTTTGACGACTACTTGGACTTTTTTGATATTTTTATTATCTATGCTTGTATTTTTGAGCCCGCCGTCCTTGGATAAGTATAAAATCTCCTCACAAATCCCAGTCAAATGGTCTAGATCGTGGCTAGAAGCAAGGACAGTCCTCCCCTCTTCCTTGGCATCTAGGATATAGGATAGGATTAATTTCTTATTTAAAACGTCCATCCCATCTAGGACCTCGTCAACTAGGAGGATATCAGCCTTTGAGGCAAGGATTGTAATTAGACCCAAAAGATTTTTTTGTCCCTTGGAAAAATTTCTTATATTTTGATTTGGATCTATGTCGTTTTTATTTATTTCAGTAAAGAAATAATCGCTATCAAAGTCTTCATAGCTTATTTTATAGAATTCTGGTAGGTCCTTGGCCTTATAAAAACTAAAATAGTCAAACCTATCTGGCAAAAATCCTATGTGGGAAATGAGTTTTGGGTTTTCACTCAATTTTTTCTTATCAAGGGTAAAGACCCCAGAGTCTGCCAAATAAATCCCTGAAAGGATTTTAAGGAGGGTGGTCTTGCCTGACCCGTTCCTACCGACTATACCTGTTATTGTCCCCGGCAAAAGCTTAAAAGAAACGTCTTCTAGGACCTTGTTTTTGCCAAAGGTCTTGCTGATATTATTGACTTCAAATAACATCTATCTCACCTTCTACTTTCTCATACAATTCTATGATTTCTTCCTTAGATATCTTAAGGAATATGGCTTGGGATAAAATTTCTTCTAATTTTTCTAAAAATTCATCTCTTTTTAGGTCAAGTTTTTCTTGGTTTAGTTTAACTACTGTTCCTATGCCTGGTTGGGTTTTAATTATGCCCTGACTCGATAACTCCTTAAATGCCTTGGAGACTGTTGTTTGGTTGATCAAAAGGTCTTT